>CAMDVZ010000243.1 GCA_945878895.1 Caenispirillum bisanense
GGCGTGCTGGTGACAACGCTCGGAGTCGAGAACCTAGTCGTCGTGGCGACCGGCGACGCTGTGATGGTGACGACGCGGGAACGCAGCCAGGACGTCAAGAAGATCGTGGAGCGCCTCAAGGCCGCCGGCCGATCCGAGGCCACCACCAACGCCCGCGTCTTCCGCCCTTGGGGTTACTACGAGACGATCGGTCTGGGCGACCACCACCTGGTCAAGCATATCGCCGTCCTGCCGGGTCGGGCGCTCTCGCTCCAGAAGCACCGCAAACGCGCCGAGCACTGGGTGGTCGTGCGCGGTGTCGCGCGCGTCACCCGCGACCTTGAAATCTTCGACCTGTACGAAAACCAGTCGACCTACATCCCGCTCGGCACGCGTCACAGGCTCGAAAATCCCGCCAACGAGACGTTGCACCTGATCGAGATCCAGTCCGGCAGCTACCTCGGCGAGGACGACATCGAGCGTTTCGACGACCGCTACGGCCGTGCCTGAGTCGTCGCGCGCGCCGGTTGCCGCCGATCTCGACTGGATGCTGGCGCTCAACAACGCGCATGCGATCGAGCTGTCGCTTCTGGACGGGGCGCGGCTCGTCCACCTGCTGGGAACGTCGTTTCGCGCGCGCGTGGTTGCCACGGACGCGGCCCTGATCGCGTTCGACCAGGGCGCCGACTACGACAGCCCGAACTTCCTGTGGTTCCGCGGCCGCCATGACCGCTTCGTCTATATCGATCGCGTCGTCGTGTCGCCAGAAGCGCGCAGCCGGGGACTGGCGCGGACGCTGTACGCCGACTTGTTCGCCGCTGCCCGGACCGCGGGCCATTCCCGCGTCTGCTGCGAGGTCAACGTCGCGCCGCCGAACCCGGCCTCCGACGCATTCCACGAGGCGCTCGGCTTCGTCGAGACCGGACGCGCCAACCTCTCCGACCGAGCCAAGACCGTGCGCTATCTCGAACGCAGGGTCTGACGACGCGCTTGGCGTTGGCCTCGACGCGAACGGATCATCTCGAACTCAATGGGTCCTGATCTGCTCGATCGCGAACCGGACAGGGTCCGTCAGCCCTCCGTTCGCCACGTAACTATACTCCAAAGCCTTGGACAACGGGACGGCCAGCGTCGTCGATCCCGATTTCGCGCGCACGTTGGCCTTGACCACGTAGTCGCCGTACGACGTAACTTCCTGCGTGAAGCCGCCGCTCCGGTCTCGCGCCTCCCGGATCGGGTCGTAGTACGATCTGTCGAGTTCGTACGTCACCGCGTGGGTGTCGATGGGCGCGCCATCCACGAGCAGCCTGATCTTGTAGTGATCGTGCTGGCCCGATTGCGCCATCAGCGGTCGCCCAAGCGCATCCAGTTCGAATTCGGCACGGAGGACTGGCTCGTTCGCGGCACTCATGGTCTTACCTCGCGGATATCGCCCGCCGGCACGACACTCGCGGCCGGCGCGGTCTTCCAGTTGGTTCCATATTTCTGCACCAGTCTGGTCGCTTCCTTCAAGGCCTCTTCGTCGGCGCCCGGAGCGATTTGCCCCGACCACGGCCAGATTTCGTCCTGGATCGCGCGGTCGACGCATGCGCAGATAGTCTCTCGATAGAGCTTGTTCAAGTGCTCCATCGGATCCTCCCCCTCGAGCGCTCGCGAAATGAGAACCTGTACGCCCTGAAACTGCCGCAAGCAGGCTTTCACCGCGACGGTCCGAGCGACCACGTTCTCCCGCACGACGACGACCTTCAGGAGGATCCACAACAGCAGCAGCACGAGCCCGGCGTTGGCCCACGGATCCCTGAACACGCCACCCAGGTCCATCTGCGCGGGGCGGGGAACGTCCCCGGTCCTGGTGGACCGACCAAGAGCGTCCAACACCGGGCCGGCAATTCCAGCGCTCGCCAGAGCGACCAGAATATCGCTGGCATAGCCGTGCAACACGCCGACGCGGTAGAACCATTGACGTCGGAGCCGCCGCGACGACTGTATCCAGGGCAGAACATCCCGCCACAATTTCTGCGAAACCGGATGTTCCATCTGCCGTCTCCAGGCATGCTCCGCGGCAACGCTACAAGCGCCCCTCCGGTTGCGTCAAGATTCCGGCCTCACCCGCCACGCGAGGGATACGGCACGCCCGTCTTCAGCAGATGGTCGAAATAGGCGATGGTGCGCTTCAGGCCCTCTTCCAGCTTGACGGTCGGTTTCCAGCCCAGTTCCTTCTTCGCCAGCCGGATGTCGGGCTTGCGCTGCAGCGGGTCGTCGACGGGCAGTGGCTTGCGCACCAGCTTCGATTTGGCGTTGGTCAGCGCGATGACCTTCTCCGCGAGTTCCAGGATCGTGAATTCGCCGGGGTTGCCGAGATTGATCGGCCCCGTCACCTCGTCGGGCGCCGCCATCAGCCGCACGAAGCCCTCGATCAGATCGTCGGCGTAGCAGAACGAGCGCGTCTGCTTGCCGTCGCCGTAGATGGTGATCGCCTCGCCCTTCAGCGCCTGGACGATGAAATTCGACACCACGCGGCCATCGTTGGGGTGCATGCGCGGGCCGTAGGTGTTGAAGATGCGCGCGACGCGGATATTGACCTTGTGCTGGCGCCAGTAGTCGAAGAACAGCGTCTCGGCGCAGCGCTTGCCCTCGTCGTAGCAGGCGCGCGGACCGATCGGATTGACGTTGCCGCGATAGCTTTCGGGCTGCGGGTGGACGTCGGGATCGCCGTAGACCTCGCTTGTCGAGGCCTGGAATATCTTGGCGCGCACGCGCTTGGCGAGGCCAAGCATGTTGATGGCACCATGCACGCTCGTCTTGGTCGTCTGCACCGGATCGAACTGGTAGTGGATCGGCGAGGCGGGACAGGCGAGATTGTAGATCTCGTCGACTTCGACGTAGAGCGGGAACGTCACGTCGTGACGCAGCACCTCGAAATGCGGATGATCCAGCAGCGGCACGATGTTGCGCTTGGTGCCGGTGAAGTAGTTGTCGACGCACAGCACGTCGTGCCCGTCCTTCAGCAGCCGCTCGCACAGATGGGAGCCGAGAAAGCCGGCGCCGCCGGTCACCAGGATGCGTTTGGGCATGTCGATTGTCCGTCTTTGTTGATCGGGGGGGAAACCGTCGGTGGCCGACGGTCTATTGCGCGGCGACGCCGGTCCTCGCCGACCGGCCGGTATCGATGAAGCGACGCTGGTCGCCTTCCAGCGCCAGGCAGGTCAGGACGCCGCTCGCGAAGGCGCCGGTGTCGATGCCGATGCGGTTGGCGCGCACGACGGGTGCGTCGGTCGGCGTGTGGCCATGCACCACCACCTTGCCGTGATCGAGTTCGCTGTCGAGGAACGCCTCGCGGATCCAGAGCAGGTCTTCCTGGCGTTGCAGCGGCAACGGCACGCCGGGTCGAATGCCGGCATGCGCGAACAGATAGTCGCCCGCCTCCACAGACGTCTTCAGGCCGCGCAGGAATTCGACGTGGTGAACCGGCATCGCGCGCACCAGTTGCTGGCGCATGTCCTCGTAACGCTCGATCCCCAGAAGATCGGGATGCGAACGCACGACGTAGCTGACCAGCGTGGCCTCGCCGCCGAACGTGGCCCACGACGGCCCGATCGCCGCGTCGGCGAGAAACCGCAACAAGGCCTCGTCGTGATTGCCCAGCAGATGGATCGCGCTGAACCCCGGCAGTGGCGCGCGCGCCAGATGCTCGATCACCTCGGCGCTCGCGGGTCCACGATCTACATAGTCGCCGAGATAGATGACGACGTCGCGCCCGCCATGCGGCCGGCGACGGCTGTCGTCGAGAATGCCGGCCTCCAGTGCCATCAGCAGGTCGATGCGCCCATGCACGTCGCCGATGGCGAAGACGCGATAGCCCGACGGCACGGCCGCGACCCGCGCTGCCGGCCGGGCGCGCACTCCACCGAAGAGCCGACCGAACATGGCGCCATAGTACGCCGCGCCGCCCGGATTATCCACAGAAGAATGTCATCCAACTATCTGTTTTCCATAGATAAATAGCCCCGCGCTGGAAATTCCACGAACCCTTGATCGGCGTCGCCTCGCTGCTACCATGCCGCCGGTCGCGTCGCGGCCCAATGCCCGAACGCCCGAGGGAGCACGCCCGTGTCTTCAATCTCCGCCGTCGCCGACATCGTTCGCCGCCACGCCGCCGAACGCCTCGATCTGGCCGCCGTGGTGTTCGAGGATCGCGTCACGACCTATCGCGCGCTCGACCGCCACGCCAGCCAGGTCGCCAACGGGTTGATCGCCGCGGGCCTGAAGCCACAGGCGCGGGTGGCGCATCTGGACAAGAGCAACGACGTCTTCTTCGATCTGCTGATGGGCTGCGCCAAGGCCAACTGCGCGATGGTGTCGGTCAACTGGCGACTGGCGGCGCCCGAGATCGCCCACATCGTCAACGACGCCGGCGCCGAGATCCTGTTCGTCGGCGAGGACTATTTCGAAATCGTCGAGAAGATTCGCGCCCAGCTGCCGCTGGTGCGCGAGATCGTCGCCTTCTCGGGCGCCCATCCGGCGTTCGAGTCCTTCGAGCGCTGGCGGGATCGCCAGTCGACAACCGATCCCATGCTACCGATCGCGCCCGACGACGTCGCCGTGCAGTTCTATACTTCCGGCACGACCGGCCTGCCCAAGGGCGCCCAGCTGACCAACGCCAATCTCTGCCGCATGCTGCCGACCTGGACGCCGACCTGGCGCATGGGACCGGGCGTCGCCAACATCGTGGTGCTGCCGATGTTCCATATCGGTGGCGCCGGCTGGGCTCTGGCCGGGCTGTTCGCGGGCTGCACCAATCACGTCACCCGCGAGGTCGTGCCGCTGCAGATCCTGCGCCTGATCCACGAGCGGCGCATCGAGGTGATGCTGCTGGTGCCCGCCATCATCCTGTTCCTGCTCCAGACCCCGCAAATCGCCGACACCGATCTCTCCTCGCTGAAGATCATCGTCTATGGCGCGGCGCCGATTCCGGCCGATCTGCTGCGCCAGGCGCTGAAGGTGTTTCCCTGCGGTTTCCAGCAGGTCTACGGGCTGACCGAGACCACCGGCGCCATCACCTTGCTCCCACCGTCCGACCACGATCCGGACGATCCGAAGAGGCTCCTGTCCTGTGGCTACGCCGCGGAGGGCGTCGAGCTGCGCATCGTCGGCGAGGACGGCACGGATTGCGCGCCGAACGCGGTCGGCGAGATCGCCGCGCGGGGACCGCAGATCATGAAGGGCTACTGGAACCTGCCCGAGGCCACCGCGCGCGCGATGCGCGATGGCTGGTTCTTCACCGGCGACGCGGGCTATCTCGACGACAAGGGCTATCTCTATATCTACGACCGCGTGAAGGACATGATCGTCAGCGGCGGCGAGAACATCTATCCCGCCGAGGTCGAGAGCGCGCTGTTTGGCCATCCCGCGATTGCCGACGTGGCGGTGATCGGGGTGCCCGACGATCGCTGGGGCGAGGCGGTCAAGGCCGTCGTCGTGCGGAAGCCGGGCGCCGACCTCAACCCGGCCGAACTGATCGCGTGGGCGCGCGAACGGATCGCCGGCTACAAGCTGCCCAAGACCGTCGATTTCGTCGATGCGCTGCCGCGCAATCCCACCGGCAAGATCCTGAAACGCGAACTGCGCGAGCCCTACTGGACGGGCAAGGAACGGCGGGTCAATTGAGCGCCCGCCCCGTGATCCGCGCGCTGATCTTCGATTTCGACGGCACGATTCTCGACACCGAAACACCCGACCACCAGGCATGGCGGCTGGAGTACGCCGACCACGGCGTCGAGCTGCCGCTGGAGCTGTGGACACGCACCATCGGCACCAATGGCTCCGACATCTTCGAGCCACATGCCTTTCTCGAAGCCCGGCTCGGCCGGACGCTCGACCGCGCGACGCTTGCCGCGCGACGGCGCGAGCGGCTGATGGCGCTGATCGCGGCCGAACGCCCCCGATCGGGCGTGGCCGCCTGGATGACCGGCGCGCGCGAGGCCGGCATGGGCCTGGCGGTTGCCTCTGCATCCTCGCGTGGTTGGGTCGAAACCCATCTGCGTGGCATCGCGCTTTTCGACTCGTTCGACCATCTCGCCTGCGGCAACGAGGTCGACCGGGTCAAACCGGCCCCCGACGTCTACGAACTGGCCCTGGGCAAGCTTGGCCTCGCGCCCCACGAAGCCATCGCCATCGAGGACTCGATGAATGGCGTGGCCGCCGCCAAGGCCGCGGGCATTTTCTGCGTCGCCACGCCCAACCGTATGACCGCGGGCCTCGATCTCTCGGCCGCCGATATCCGCGTCGACAGCCTCGCGGAGCTGCCGCTCGCGGACGCGATCCGCGCCGCGTCGCGATAGATCGCGCCCCTACTCGGCCGCGATCCGAACCGGCGGCGTCGTCTCGCTGCGAACGCGGGTGTATTCGTCGTCGGGCATCGCGACCATCTGGCGATAGCGTTCCGGCGGATAGACCATGTGTGGCTTGGCCGGGTCGATCGCCGGCTGCGGCACCTTGCCGCCCTCGCCGTCGTAGCGCGCCGGCGATTTGTAGGACGCCAGTTCCGCCTCGGTTATCCCGGCCAGACGCACTACCTCGGGGTCGATCCACGCCCGCGCGTCGATGGCCGCGTCGGAGGTCGATATTTCGAGCGACAGGTTCTCGGGACCGGCGAAATAGATCGACTGGCAGAAGCCGTGGTCGATCGGGCCGAACACGTTGACGCCGCGCGAGCGGATGCGATCGCGCAGCGCCAGCAAGGCGGCGTTGTCGGTTACGTTGAGCGCGAGATGCTGCATGGCGCCAGTCGTGCAGGCACCGCCGGCGTTGCCGGAATGGGTGACGCCGATCTGGCGGGGAATTTTCGCGATATCGGGCGACTGCACGAAGGCAATCGAGCAATGGTCGTTGAGGCGCACGAAGCCATGCCAGGCGCCCTTGACGCCGTGCATCCAGTAGAGCGCCACCAGTTCGGTGCCGAGCACGTCGGTGAAGAACGCGATCTGGGTCTTGATGTCGCCCGTCGTCAGGGCGAGGTGGTGAACGCCGTCGGGTCTGGCCATCGGAGTCTCCGTCGCTGGATGGCCGATCTTGCACTGATCCCGCGCCGCGTCCAAGCGGGCGCGATGGACGCGCCGAAGCCGGTGACCGTCGTGGCCGCCGGCTCCGGGTTGCCGCCGGCTCAGCGATCGCGGCCGTTGTGGCGGGCGCGATGGATCGCGGCGCTCTGGTGGTTCTGCATGTGCCTGACGTGACCGCGCTCGGCCGGCGTCACGACGCCATAGGCGCGGGCGCGGAG
>CAMDVZ010000244.1 GCA_945878895.1 Caenispirillum bisanense
AGCCGCAACCGCAGGCTGGCGCGCGATTTCGAGCGCTTCGCCTGCTCCGTCGTGGCCTTCGTGCGTCTGGCCGTCATCGGTGTCATGCTCCGGAGGCTCGCGAGGCTGGAGGCCGCCGCGTGATGGCGGACTTTCCGGATCGGCTCTTAAACTAGCGCCTATGGGGCTTCGCCACCTCGCAACGACCGCGTCGACTCTCGCGAGAAGGTGCCGCCCGCCACGCCGCGAAGCCCCTCATCCGTCGCTGCGCGCCACCTTCTCCCCGCCTCCGCGGGGAGAAGGAAGAGTCGTTGCGGCAGAGCGCTTTTCTCTGCCGAACCGCAGCGGGACCACCGGCCCAACGATGCTCTTTCCCGCCAGGCCTTCAACGCCGTCGACAAATTTTCTTCGAACAGTCCGGCCAAAGCGGGGGGAGAGAAGCATGCAAGCTTCGCAGGATGCACTCTGTCCAAAGTTGGCGCCCATGAGCGCACCACTCCAGTGGCGCATCTTCGCGATCGTGCGATCCTCCCAGACGTTCGCCATGAGCGCCACTGGAGTGGCGCGCTCCCGGAAGACGCCAGTCATCCGGCCTCGAGACCGGGTCGCGCGACGGCCGGGTTCACCCGATTGCCGTGGCGATGCCCGTCGCCGGGGTTGATCGGAAACCCGCGATGACTATGATCCGCCGCGCCGCGACCGGGAGAACGCCATGAGCACGCAAGTGCCGGAGACCATCGAAGTCGAGACCGACCGCGTCGCCTGCGACGGCGGTGGCGGTGCGCTGGGGCACCCGCGCGTGTTTCTCAGTCTCGGCAAGAACGGCCACATCGACTGTCCCTATTGCGGCCGGCACTACACGCTCAAGCCCGGCGCGCATGGCGGCGATCACCACTGAACGACCGGGCGTCGTTTCGCGCTACGAACAGGCCCGCCTCGGGCGGCCTTTTTCATTGGCGGGGAACCGGCTGCTGCGCCAGCATCGCGGCCAACCATGGAGGAACGCGATGCGGACGCTGGGCGAAGGCATGTACTACACCGACCTGAAGATCGGCGAGCGGTTCAGGACCGTCGGGCGCACCATCTTCGAGGCCGACCTCGTGAATTTCGTCGCCGTCACCGGCCTCGCCGAGGGCCTGTTCAACAACATCGAGTACATCGAGAACCACTCGCCGCTGGGCCGCGCGGTGCCGGGCGCGCTGGTCTACAGCTTCGCCGAGGGGTTGCTGGTGCCGGTCTCGATCCAGGGCACCGGCATGGCGTTTCTCGGCATGACGCTCAGCATCGCTGGCCCGACCTTCGTGGGCGATACGATCCACGTCGAATGCGAGGTGACGGAAGTGCGGCCGACCTCGAAGGACCCGACCCGCGGTCTCGTGCGCACGGTGAACCAAGTCAAGAACCAGAAGGGCCAGACGGTCCTGACCTACGATCCGCTGCGCATGATGCGCGGCCGACCGAAGGGGTAAACCCGATGCCTAAAGTCCTGGTCGAGCGCGACGGCGCCACGACGATCGTGTCGATCAACCGCTTCGCCGAGGCACGCAACGCCGTCGACGTCGAGACGGCGGTGGCGCTGCGAGAGGCGTTCGCGGCGTTCGACGCCGAGGAGTCGCAGAGCGTGGCGATCCTGACCGGAGCGGGTGGCGGCTTTTGCGCCGGCTACGACCTCAAGGCCGCGGCGGCGCGCGAGGGCGCGGCTCCCCACGATCCCGACGGCGTCGGGCCAATGGGGCCAAGCCGGATGCTGCTGTCGAAACCGGTGATCGCCGCCGTCGAAGGATACGCCGTCGCGGGCGGCCTCGAACTGGCGCTGTGGTGCGACATGCGGGTGGCATCGACCAGCGCGCGTTTCGGCGTGTTCTGCCGGCGCTGGGGCGTGCCGTTGATCGATGGCGGCACGGTGCGGCTGCCGCGTCTGATCGGACATGGCCGGGCACTCGACATGATCCTCACCGGACGCGAGGTCGCGGCCGACGAGGCGCTCGCCTGGGGTCTCGCCAACCGCCTCGTGCCGGAAGGCGAGGCATTGACCGAGGCGAAAGCGTTGGCGGCGCAGCTGGCGCGTTTCCCGCAGCTCTGCATGCGATCGGACCGACTGTCGTCCTACGAACAATGGGGCATGGGCATGGTCGAGGCCTTGCGCAACGAGGGCCGTCGCGGCGCGCCTGCGCTGGCCCGCGAGGCGCGCGCCGGGGCCGGCCGGTTTGCCGCCGGCAAGGGTCGCGGCGGCGATTTCGACGCGATATGAAAGACCATGCCGCCAAGGGAGACACCGCGATGACGAGCCCGACGATTTCCGACGCCGACGTCGCGCGCTACCGCAGGGATGGCGCCGTCTGCCTGCGCGGCGTCTTCCCGATGGAGTGGATCGACCGGTTGCGCGCGGCGGTCGACGCCGACATGGCCACGCCCGGACCGATGGTGCGCATCAACACGCCGGAGGGCAATCCGGGCCTGTTCTTCGTCGACTTCCAGCTCTGGCAACGCCACGAGGCCTGCCGCGCGTTTGCCTTCGAGTCGCCGGCACCCGCTCTCGCGGCGCGCCTGATGGGATCGAACGAGGTCGTCTACTATCACGACCACCTGCTGGTGAAGGAACCGCGCACCGCCGAGCGCACGCCGTGGCACCACGACCAGCCCTACTATCCCGTCGACGGCGAACAGATCGTGTCGTTGTGGCTGCCGCTCGATCCGGTATCGCGCGACACCTGCGTCGAGTACGTGCGCGGCTCGCATCGCTGGGGTCGCTGGTTCCAGCCGAAATTCTTCCGCAAGGGCGGCGTCGACATGGTGGTCGAGGATCCCCGCTTCGAGCCATTGCCCGATCTCGATTCCGAACGCGACCGCCACGAGTTCCTGAGCTGGGAGATGGAACCGGGCGACGTCATCGCCTTTCACGCGCTCACGCTGCATGGCGCCGCCGGCAACCGGTCGAGCGAGCGTCGGCGCAGGGCCTACGCCACGCGCTGGTGCGGCGACGACACCCGCTACGCCGCCCGCGTCGGCCAGATCTCGCCGCCGATCGGGGGACACGGGCTGAACCCCGGCGACCGGCTGGAATGCGCGACCTTCCCGAAGGTGTGGCCGCGCTGATCCGCCTCGCCCCGCACCGGGCGTGCCCGATCGGTCGTGGTTCGCCGGCCTACAGCCGTCGGTAGCTGCGCACGGCATCCCGGAAAAGCGGCATCGCCTTGTCGAAATCGGCGCGAGCGCGTCCGAGCAGCATCATTTCCGCGACCGTGACGCCTTCGTCGACGAAGGCGATGGCCTCCCATTCGTCGGAGGGGTTGTTGCGCAACAGGAAGAGCTGAGCCTGGCGGCCATCGTCGAGGCGCACCGGGGCCAGGCGGTCGATCGCGAACTCGGCCCGCCGCGCGCGGCGCTCCTCGCCGATATTGGCGAGCTTGCGCTCGACGCCGGGCGCCCGGTCGCTCTTGTCGAACACCTCGAAACTCACGAACAGGTCGGCAACCGAGGATGTCGGCTGACCCGGCGGCGTCGCCACGACGTAGACGTCGCCGGTGCCGGCGGCGCGGTCGGTCGAGCGGAACGGCGTGGCCGTCCAGCCGACCGGCGGGCGCACGGCGTAGCGGAGCGCGCCGAGCTGCACGACGACGCGGCCGTCGCTCGTCGTCGTCAGGGTCGCGGGCACCGGTGCCGGTGGCGGCGCGGCGGCCACGGGCGCGACCGGCGCCGTCCGGCGCGGCAGGTCGGCGGTGTTGCTGCTGCCGGCGCAGGCCGACAGCGTCGCCGCGATCAAAAGACCGATGGCGATGCGCATCTCGTCAGACCGTCGGGTCGAGTGAGGCCTTGCCGACGACCTTGCGGTCCTCGATCAGGCGAAACGCCTCGACCCAGCGGTCGAGCGGAAAATGACCGGCGGCGGGCGGCTTGAGCCAGCCCGCCTCGTACCAGCGGAACATTTCCGACATCGCCTCGCGCACCATCGAGCGACGGCGGTCGAGTTCGCCTTCGACCAGCGTCTCGCCGTGACGCGCGCCCCAGCCGTTGTAGTAGCCGTAGTAAAAGCCGATCACCGTGATGTTCTTGACCAGCAGGATGTTGGCGGGAATCTGCGGAACCTTGCCGCTGGCGAAGCCCATCGGGATGATCCGCCCCTCCGGCGCCACGCAGCGCATCGAGGCGTCGAACACCTCGCCGCCGACCGGATCGTAGATCACGTCGGCGCCGCGCCCGCCGGTGATCTCCAGCACGCGCGCCCGGATATCCTCGCTCCGCGAATCGATGCCGTGGTCGGCACCCAGCTTCTTCGCCATGGCGAGCTTGTCGGCGCCACCGGCGGTCGCGATCACGACCGCGCCCATCGCCTTGCCGATCTCGACCGCCGTCAGGCCCGAGCCACCGCCGGCGCCATGCACCAGCAGGACTTCGCCGCGCCGCAGCTGCGCCTTCCAGCGCAGCGCGCCATAGGCCGTCGGATAGAGGGTCGGAAAATTCGTGCCCTCGGCAAACGACATGGAGTCGGGCATGCGGTGGGCGTTGAAGGCCGGCGTCACCACCTCCGCCCCGAAAGCGCCGGACTGGCAGGGCGAGATTACCCGGTCGCCGGGCTTGAAACCGTCCACGTCGGGCGCGACCTCGGTCACCACGCCCGACAGTTCGTTGCCGGGCACGTAGGGCAGACCGGGCTTGTTCTGGTGCTTGCCCTGGATGCCGAGCATGGCCGCGAAACTGACCCCGGCGGCATGCACCGCGACGCGGATGTGACCGGGCTTCATGGCCGGGGCGGCCACGTCCTCGATCCGGAGATTCTCGTAGGAGCCGTACTCGTGACAGACCAGCGCGCGCATGTCGGTTCCGGACAGTTGGGTTCCGGACGACCCTAGGGACGACGCGCGCGCGCTTCAAGCGCGCCCTATGGTCGCCAGCGATGTTTCGTGGCCGGCAGCAGCCAGTCGAGGACCGGCACCAGCGGCGACAGCAGGAACAGGGCCCAGACCGGACCATTGGGCCGGAACAGGAGATAGGTCCAGGCGAAGGCGCCCACCGCCACCAGCAACGCGTACAGAAGGCGCATAGCGCGGTGGTTGGGCGTGGTCATCGGGTCGGTCACCATGAAGAAGGTGAACAACAGCAGCGCGCCGTTGGAGAGCTGGTTCTGCAGGACGGGCAGCGGCTGCCCGAGCCACAGCATCCGCGCCACCAGCAGCCCGACGTAGAAAAGAAGAAAGAAGATCGCGATGTCGAAGCGCTTCGCGCGCGCCGTCACGATGGCCCCGAACGCCACGAACCACAGCCCCGCCACGACGTCGCTGCCCCACTGGCCGGGTGACGCCCAGGCGCCGGGCATGACCAGAAGCGCCAGGATCACGCCGAGATTGGCGGGGTTGAAGACGTGCTTGTCGCCCAGGCGCAGCACGAACTTCGACGAGATGACGACCATCGCCAGCAGCGGATGAACCCACAACGTGTCGGCGCGCACCAGCACGCTCAGCCCGATGGCGGTGACACAGGCGCTGAGCAGGGCGTGCATCGGCAGTCCGCGCCCGCGCGCCCATGCCGCCTGCGTCGCTAGCGCGAAGGCAAACGTCAGCGCCACCTGTTCCCAGCGCAGCGCGAAGTCGCGCGCCAGCGCCCCGAACAGCAGCAGCGAACCGACCGCGCCGATCTGCAGCCAGCGCGCGTCGAGATTCGCGAACCAGACACGGAAACGCGCGACCGGGTCCGCCACGCGAAGCGCGGGCCGGCGCTCCTCTACCGCGAGCGTCACGACGCCGTCCTACCGATGCCGCTCGCCCAGCGGCGGCGGCTTGAACTCGGTGCGGCGGCGAACGTCGTCGATATCCCAGCCGGTCAGGTTGGCGAGCGATTGCGCCTCGCGTTCCTGGCGTTCGGCCAGCCGGTCGAAGTAGACGTTGGCGGCCGGACACTGGGCCGCCGAGCCCTTCCACGGATTGTGAAGAACTTAGCGGGTCTGGAAATTCTGGCGGTCCTTCGTCTCGACGAAGGCCAGATCCTCGGGGAAGCTGTCGGGCGTGTAGCGAACATGCAGGCGCGTCAGCATCGCGGGCTGGGCGCCGCCGCCCGGCGGCATCGGCGCGATCCGGCCACCTTGAGGCTGGCGATCGCGCGGCCCCCGCCGGTGCCGACCCAGGTGACGCCGGCGGCCACCAGTTCGTCGCGCGACAGCGGCTCGGCCGCGCAGGGGTCGCACCAGCTCATGTCCCAGAAATACTCGGTGAAGACCGCCTTGTAGTTCTCGCGCTTCGCCTGACGCTCGAACATCGCGGTGTAGAAATCCTTGAACGTGTCGCCCTTCTTCAGAAACGGCGGCAGGTCGAGATTGGCCGGCAATTTGACGGTCCGGTAGTTGCTGGACTCGACGCGGCCGTTGCGCGTGAGCGCATAGACGATCATGTCCTGCGGTCCCTGCGCATTCAGCATGCCCAGCCGCATCGGCAGCATGAACTTCGGGCTGTCGAAGGCGAACTGCAGCGGCCGCAGGCTGGCGAACCCGGTCTTCGCCTGCGCCTTCAAATTCACCTTGGCGACGAAGAATTTCATGCCCTGGGCGATGTAGGGCTTGAGCGCGCCCGACGCGCCCCGGGGCAGCTTGTAGCCGTTCTGCGTCAGCCAGGTTTCGAGACCGTCGGACTGTTCGGCCGACAGGATCAGGATGTCGTATTCGCCGACCGCGAAGCTCTCGAGGATGCGCACGCCCAGTGCATCCGCGCCGCGGCGCATGGCCACCGTGTCCCGGGCCGCCCCCGCCATCATCGGGGCGGCCGAGGGCCGTATCACAACGGGCTCGCAGGGATCGGGATCGAAATACTCCGCCAGACGCGGCGAGGAGTAAGCATCGAGCCGGTCGAAAATCTTCTTGTCGGCGATCTTCACCATGTCTTTCGTCAGCACGACCGGCACGGGCACGACGAGCGCGAACTCGGTCGGATCGCCCTTGTAGTCGTTCTGCATGGTGATGACGGTGTGGTTCCCGTCGCGCACGAGAATGACCTGGGAGGCGCTGTTGAACAGCGAACTGTCGGCCTTGCCGACGTAGAAACCGCAAAAGGCCTGGACGGTGGCGGTCGGCATCGAGGCGACCGGCACGAGACACGTGGCGGCGAGGAGCAGGCGCTTCAGCATGGTCGGTTCCCTCCGTCGATGGCGACGAGGGGGGATGCTCCGCCCGGAGTACGGCGGCGAGGTTGCCGAAATCAGGCCATTGTGCGGCGTTTCAGGCGCCGAACCGGCCGTGCCGTCCCGCCCCGGCGGCAAACCGGGCCGCGCCGGCCTGCGATTCGACG
>CAMDVZ010000245.1 GCA_945878895.1 Caenispirillum bisanense
GCGTCGCCGGTGCCGCCACCGGCGATCAGGGCCCGGAACGGCTGCCGGAAATCGCGCCGGCCGGCATAGAGATAGTGGTTGATTTCGAGATAGTGACTGGGTGTGCCCACGACGAGACGACGCGCCTCGTCGGCCGGATCGCGCGGCGGATAGGGCAGCGCCTCGTACTGCGCGCGCACGGCGGCGTCGGCCGCCTGGGCGGGAAGGTTGGCGTCGCTCATGGCGGCTGCAATGCCTGGCGCCGGAGGGAGGGGTAACGGGCGTCCGGTTGGTTCCGGGCGCGGTTGGTTATGGCTGTGGGGCGGTTTTGCCTCAAATGACGGGGGGATGAAAGGGTATTCCTGATGCGGGAGGGATGCGGTGGGGTGCGAGAAGGCCGAAGCGGTTGGCGGGGCAGTCGGCTCAATCCCGTGTCACGACACCGCTATCGGCGATACGCTGGCGCCCCGCCGCGGCGCGGCGCCGACGCGCACCTCGACGCGTCGATCCAGCCGGTTGAGGATCGCCACCAGGCGGTCGATCGTGAAGCGGCCCAGCTTCACGTGCCGGATGCGCGAGAAGTCGGCCGCCGCGATGCCGGTGATCTCCTCGGCCGCGCGGACGCCGAGTTTCCGCTGGTCGAGCGTCACGATGATCTGTGCGGCGAGAACGCACTTCATCTGCGCGGCGTCGGGACTGGGGTCGCCGAAATCACGGAAGATGTTGCCGCTGCCGTGCACGAGTTCGAGGTCGGCCTCCGGCCCGGGCGCCGTCCGCTTCGTCATCGCAATTGCTCCCTCAGTCGTTTCAGCCGTTGCTCCACGAGGTCGAGCTCCGGCTTGGGTGTCGCGCTGCCGCTCTTCGACTTCTTCTGGAAGGCATGGATCACCCAGAGCGCGTCGGCGATCCGCACCGCGTAGACGACGCGCCAGGCGTCGCCACGATGTTTCAAGGCGATCTCGAACACGCCTGGGCCGAAGCCGGTCAGCGGCTTGGCGTTGTCCGACTTCCCGCCCAACGCCGCCGTCGCGAGGGCTTCCCGCATCTCGAACCGGGCGCCGGGCGGAAAGTCCTCGAAGTCCTTTCGCGCCGCCTTGATCCACGAAACCGGACGGCTTTGCATGTATGTTCATTGTCATATTTGACAAACATCGTCAACGGGCGGCCGACATCTGGTCGGGATACGATGACACCGCGCGTCGAACACGACGCGCGGCGAAAGGCTACGTCGAGACGGGGTATGGCGCCGGACCACGCCCGACCGTGCTACAATCGTGATGGAAGGTGACCAATGGGCGAACTCTCCAAAACCATGAGGCAGGCGCTCGACACCGTGAGCGCGCTGCCCGCCGGGCAACAGGATCTGCTGGCGGCGGACCTGATCGAGTCTGCCCGGCTGCTCGCGCAACCGCCGACCCGCCTGTCGCGCGAGGAAAGGGCCGAACTCGAGGCCGAACTGACCGGCGCCCGACGCGGGGCGTTCGCCAGCGACACCGACGTGGCCGCGATGTAAGCGAGGCATGGCGTTTAGGGTCCGGTATCGTCCGAAAGTAGTCTCGATCGGCTCGGCGCGAGCTTCGCCTGGATCGCGGCCGTCGCGATGTGCGGGGCGGGCGCAATACAGTTGCCACGCGCCAACGGCGGTTCGTCGTCATTCGTCGTGCGTTGAAGCAGAGTGGAGAGACTTTGGCGTCGCGCGACCGCATTTCGGTCGGCACGATCAGGATCGTGAGCAAGGGCACAACGAGTCCGACGCCCTCGTAGGGCCAAGTCTGCGCGCCATTGCTGCGCCCAAGCATATCGCAGGCAAGCGGCTAACTTTACACGGTAAATGTTGCCGTAGTGTAGCGTCGTCAAGCCCCGTTTGGTCCTCCGGTTACCGTTGGACGACCTGCTCCGGACGGCGTAGAATCCGCAGCCTCGCGGCTTGTCGCCGCGGCGTTTCATATCGAGTGCGGCCGTGTCCGATCACGCCAAAATTGTCGTGCATCCGAACGGGGCAGATAGCGATCTGCTTCCCGCGCGTGACGTGTTGCATCACGTACTGGACTTCCTGGAATTGCTATCGGCGGCCGAAACCAGCCGAGGCGGCGAGCCCGCGCTTACGTGGCTCCTCGAAAGCATAACCTCCAATTCCCCCGTGACGGCGCGTTTTCTGGGCGCCGGCGCCGACCCGGCGGTAGCGATGACGGCGGAGGCGGGAGAAGCGATGTCGATACTGGCGGAGGGAATCGAGGCCGCCATCGACGGAAAAAACATCCCCGACTGGATGCTCGAGGGCGCCTACCAGACCGCGTTGAGATTCTTCAAGCGCAATACGCAGTCGATTGGGCGCACGGAGATGACGCTGAACAACAACGACGCTCCCATTTATGTTCCCGCATCGAAAGCCCGCCTGGCGGTGATCAACCTCGAAAGAGCAACGCTGGTCGAGGAAAGAAACGAACGGGACTGGACCCATTGCGCGCACGGTTCGATCGAGGGATTCGTGACCCGCACGGGCACCCACTACAACAGGCCCGCGATCTGGATTCGGGATAGAAAGACCGGGCGTGACATTGCGTGCGTGTTCGATCTGTCCACGGCCCGGCGGGTCGGCGCGCAGTTCACGTGGGAAAAAGCGTGGGGCCACGAACGCGTCGTTGTCGAAGGCGTTCTGCGCTACGGGAAGTCGGGTGACCTGGAACAGGTTACCGCGACCGACGTCGCCGAAGTGCGCGACGTTCGACTGGACATCGCCGACTTCGCGGATCCAACTTTTACCGACGGCATGACACCTGCGGAATATCTGGACCGCTGGCGCGAGCGCGGCCGTGGCTGAGCTCAGAAAAGTCTATTGGGACTCGAACGCCTGGCTCGGGTTGATCAATCGCGAGGCGCACAAGATACGTGCGCTCGAAGTGGTTTACATCGCCGCCAAAAAAGGCGATGGGCGCGTGGAGATATGGACGTCCGTGATCGCTTTCGCGGAAGTGTTCAAGGTGAAGGAAAATCCCGCCGCTCCACGCACGATCGGCGAACAAAACAAGCTGATCGAAGATGTCATGATGCAGCCTTTCGTCCAGCTGGTCGAAGTCAACGCCTTGATAGGCAGCCTCGCGCGCGGCCTCCTGCAAAGGCACGCGAAATTGCGCAAGCCCTACGATGCCATCCATCTGGCGAGCGCGGTCCACTACAATCTCCACGCACTGCACACATACGACGGCAAGAATCTCCTGGCCTTGAACGGACAGGTGAAGCGCCGCGACGGGCGCAATCTCGATATCTGCAAGCCGGAAGAAGACGCCGACGGACCACTATTCTCGACCGGCTCGAAGGAAGGCTGACCTGACGGCGGAATCGCCCGTTCCAGCAAAAGAGCTGGGGACGAAGTCCAGAGGCTAGGCGGCGGATACTCGTCCACTAGCTATGGTGTTTGATACTAAACGACGTAGTCGCCGAAAGTAGATCCCCAAGGGCACTGAAGGAAGGCGCCTCGCCGTACTTTCCGACGAGGATAAATTTTGTCGCTTGTAAACTATTGTATGTGACTTTGTTGGCCGTCTGATCGTGTCGTTTTGTTTGCCCTCCGGACGCCACCGAACTCCTGCCCGAACGCCAACTGGATCTCGTCGGCCACCGTCTCCGCGAAGGCCGCTCGGTCGTCGAAGTATCGGAACGTGAACTCCGCGACCGTCGCGTCGACGATTGTGTACGTCATGTCCAGGTCGGTTCCCCTGACGTAGCGCGCCGCCACCCCGGATAGTTCGCAATCGGCGCACAGGAGCCCGAACGGTCGCGTGGCTGTATCGACAACCGCCCAGAGCCGCTCGCCGTCCAGCGCGCCATCGGCCCTGTCGGCGGCCCTGCCCAGCCGGAAAATCCTCTCGACGGCACGGGGCGGAGTCGTCGCCGCGACGATTTCCGCGTCCATCCGGTGCTGCCGACGGTCGTCGAGATACTGGACATACGCGATGTCGCGGAAACGTCGGGAGAGCTGCAATTTCACCTCGTCGATCACGGCCCTGGCGAGGCGTTCTTCGTCCGAAAGGAAGAGATCGGCGGTCGCGTCGTAACGGATCGTGAACCTGACCTCCCCGGCGCCGACAATCTCGTAGTCGAGCTGTATCTTGCGTCCGCGCTCGTAGCGTCGGCTCGCGTCGCCGGAGTCGCAATTCCGGCAGGCCAGACCCAGGGGGGACACGGCCGTCTCGACCGCCAGCCGCACGCTCCGTGCGTCCAGCGTCGAAGCTTCGTCGGTCGTTTTGGCACCGAAATGGATGAACGCCCATGGGTAGCTGTCCACCTCGCTCGTCGCCGCGATGGCGAGCGCGCAGGCCGCCAGCAGCGGCACCGCAATCAGCCGTCGCATCGCGGGTCCGCAGAACTGGAACGTGGCGATGCGCGACCAGACCCGGAACGCCACGGGCACCATGACCAAACCCATCGCGTCCCAGTAGTCCACGGTCCGCGCGAGACTCGGCAAGCCCAACCGCGGCATGAAGTCGATGAAAGGCTGCGACGCCGGGCTCTTCCACCACACGAACGCGACGGCGATCACGATGCCGACGACGACCCGTCGTCGCGGAACCACGGCGATGGCTAGCAGACCGACCAGAAAGAGGCCGGCGAAATCCGACAGCTTGCCGGTCAGATAGCCGGGATGGGCCGCCTTCAGATAGTGGTCGTTGAGCGCGAGCAAACAGAGGCTGGCGACGCCGGGCCACGACGTCGCCGCAAGTCGCAGCCGGCCAAACACGCCCTCGTACATCCCCGTCTCCCGCCCGCGCCGCAACCGTGGTTTGTCGGCGACCATCCTGACGGGTATTGTGGCGGCGCGATGGCCACGCGGTTGTGTCGGGCGAGACAAGTGCCTGCGCTGGATATTCCCGGCAGCGACGTTGCGTTGGGGGTCAGCGGCGGCGAATTCGGGTGTAATTGGGCTCCAAATCAGGTCTAAACGGGTGTACAATCGGGTATGCCTTCCCCCCCCCATCAACACGGACACCATCCGGATCACGCCGGAAATCCTTTCGCTGATCGCCGGCATCGACGAGTTCAAGGGCGCGTGGCGGGCGTTGGGGACGCTGGCGCCCGAGCGCCTGTCGGCGCTGCGGCGGGTCGCGACCATCGAGAGCGTCGGCTCCTCGACCCGCATCGAGGGCGCCACGCTGTCGGACCGCGAGGTCAAGCGGCTGCTGGCCAACCTCGCGACCGGCTCCTTCGCGACCCGCGACGAGCAGGAGGTGGCCGGCTACGCCGCCGTCATGGAGCTCGTGTTCGGCGCGTGGCGGGACATCGCCATCACCGGCAATCACGTCCGGCAGCTGCATCGCGATCTGCTGATCCACGGCGACAAGGACGCCCGGCATCGCGGCGCGTGGAAGACGGCCGCCAACAACATCGTCGCCTTCGACGCCGAGGGCCGGCAGATCGGTGTCGTGTTCCAGACCGCGTCGCCCTTCGACACGCCGCGCCTGATGGAGGAGCTGGTCGACTGGTTCGCCGCCGCGCGGGGGCGGGACGATCTGCATCCCCTGCTCGCCATCGCGGTGTTCGTGGCCGTGTTCCTCGAAATCCAGCCGTTCCAGGACGGCAACGGCCGCCTCAGCCGCGTCCTGACCACGCTGCTGCTGCTCCAGGCCGGCTATGCCTACGTGCCCTACGGCTCGCTCGAAAGCATCGTCGAGCGCAACAAGGACGCCTACTACCTCGCGCTGCGGCGGACCCAGGCGACGATCCGGGGCCGAGAGCCGGACTGGCAACCGTGGCTGCTGTTCTTCCTGCGCGCGCTGCGCGAGCAGACCCGGCTGCTCGAGGCCAGGATCGACCGCGAGAGACTGGCGATGGCGAACCTGCCCGATCTGTCGCTGCGCATCCTCGACCATGTCCGCGCGCACGGACGCGCCAGCACCGGCGACATGGTCCGCACGACCGGCGCCAGCCGCAACACCCTGAAGACGCAGTTCGCCCGCCTGGTCGAGCGCGGCCATCTCGTCCGCCACGGCGGCGGCCGCACGACGTGGTACGGGCTGCCGTGACGGAACGGGACATGCACAACACCGAAGCTGTGACGGGTAAGGCCACCTTCGCGGCGCTCAAGGCCGACCTCGACAGGGGGCTCGCTGACGTGGCGGCCGGTCGCACCGAGGTCTTCGACCGCGCGCGGATCGTCGAACGGGTGCGAAGGCTGCTGGCGGAGCGGTCGCGGGGCGTGTGACGGCGGTGCCCCAGCTACCCCGCTCGTTTCCTCTCGACAAATCCGCCCAGTACGGCTAAGCCGTATAGCGTGCAGGACGACGCATTCGAATGGGACGACGCAAAAGCGGCGTCGAACCTCGCCCGTCACAAGGTGAGCTTCGAGGTAGCGCGTCTCGCCTTCGCCGATGCGTTCGGTCTGTCGGAGGAGGAGGATCGCCGCGAGCGTTACGGCGAGGTTCGCGAGCTCCTGCTCGGCATGGCGCAGGGGCGCTTGCTCGCGGTCGTCTGGACCCAACGCGGCAAACGCACGCGCATTATCTCGGCGCGACGCGCGGAACCACACGAAAGCAGATTCTACCATGAAGAAAACGCCGGCGATTGACATTCCCTTCGACTGGAGCGCGTCCGACGCCATGACCGAGGCCGAGCGCCACGCCGCCGCCATGGCCGATCCGGACGCGCGACCAATAACCGCCGAGGAATGGGCCGCGGCCCCCCGCCGGCCGCGGATTTCCATCATCCGCCGGGCGCTGCGGCTCAGCCAGGACGAATTCGCGGCGCGCTTCCACATCCCCGTCGGCACGCTGCGCGACTGGGAGCAGGGCCGCAAGGAGCCCGACGCGGCGGCCAGGGCCTATCTGCGCGTCATCGCGCGCGAGCCCGAGACGGTCAGGCGGGCGCTGGAGCCGCTGCCGCGACCGGAGCGGGGAGAGCCGGGTCGTCGAGCGGTATCGTACGGACTCGCACCGACGACAAAGCCGCCGTGTCCCTTCCCGAGCACGGGGCCGCTCGCGGTCTCACCTAAAGGGACCCTCGCTTCCGGTTTTCGACGACGCTCCGCGTACGAAGCGCCGCGCAAGGTTCCCTCGACAAGCTCGGGATGACATAGGGGTCGTATCGGCGACGTGCGTCGAGACGGGCGGTTACCGCGACGCCCGTGGAGATCGACGACGATCTATTCGGGTGTAAACGGGTGTCCAATCGGTACGCGGTTGACGCGACGCGTCCCCTGACCGACATTGCCGGCGTGTGCCGCTCTCCCGCGAGGGATCGGCGTCTAAG
>CAMDVZ010000246.1 GCA_945878895.1 Caenispirillum bisanense
GCCGCGCCCACCCGCGGCCGCGAACGCGCCCGAGGTGCCGTTGCCGTCGGGCTTCGTGACGATGCCAATGCCGGATTCGACCATCGTGCCCGCCTCGACGAGCAACGCCACGCTCGCCAGCGGCGAAGCTCCGGCGCTGATGTCCTACGAACAATGGCGCGCCAGCAGCGCCGCGCCCGCCGCCATGCCCGTGCCGGCAGCCGTCGAGTCGCCGACGGTCCCGACGCCGGCCGAGGCCGCGGCGACCCTGGCGGCGACCGAAGCCGCGATCGAAATCCCGACCCCGCGGGTGGCCGACAACGTCGTCGTCCTCGACACCGAACACGGTCACGGCCGCAGCGCCAAAAGCTCGACCTGAGGCGCGGCGCGGGGACTCGGGCGGCCGGCGAGGCGACGCTCGACGCCGGTCGGCGCAAAGTTAGCTCGCCGGCCCAATGGTAGCCTGGAAACGATCGAAAATCGGCGAGAATCATACCTTCCCTCGCCTCCGGGCCGCTTGCGGCCCTCGGGGCGAGGGAAGGTACGAATGGGGACTGCGGGTGAGGTGTCCATCTCGCGGGTATCGCAAGCGCGATGGCGGCCAAGCCGCAGTCCGATAGCACTCAGGCCGGCGCCTTGGCCGCCTCGCGCTTGGCGCGTTCCTCTTCCTTGAGTTCCTTCTTCGAGAGCTTGCCGACGGGCGTCTTGGGCAGCTCGGCGCGGACCTCGAAGGCGACCGGGAATTCGTGGCGGCCGATCTTGCCCTCGAGATGCTTTTTCAGTTCGTCGAACGTCAACGACGCGCCGGGCTTCAGCTTGACGAACACCTTGGGCGCTTCGCCGCGGTATTCGTCGTGGATGCCGATCACGATGCATTCGTCGACCGAGGGATGCTCGTAGGTGGCTTCCTCGATCATGCGCGGATAGACGTTGTAGCCCGAGGAGATGATCAGGTCCTTGGAGCGGTCCACGAGGAACACCCAGCCGTCCTCGTCCATGTAGCCCATGTCGCCGGTGCGCAGCGCCGGCCACTTGCTGGTGGGATGGGTGAAGAGGACCTTGTCGGTCTCGTCCTGCTTCTTCCAGTAGCCCTTCATGACCTGCGGGCCAATGATGCAGACCTCGCCGACATTGTCCTTGCCCGGCGGCAGGATCTTCGTGTGGTCGTCGAGGCCACGGATCTCCACGATGGTGCCGGGCATCGGCAGGCCGCAGGAGCCGCTGCGCCGGACGCTCTTGTCGACCGGGCAGATGCAGCCCGTCGGCGAGGTCTCGGTCAGGCCATAGCCCTCGATCAGGGTCGCGCCGGTCATCTTCTCGAATTCGTTCTGCACCTCCACCGGCAACGGCGCGCCGCCGGACATGCAGATCTTGAGCGACTTGAGATCGAGCTGCTTCGCCTTGGGATGCTTGTTGATGGCGGTGTAGAGCGTCGGCACGCCGGGCAGGAAAGTCGGCTTCTTGGTCGCGAGATCGTTGACGATCATGTCGATGTCGGGCCGCGGGTAGAGGATCAGCTGGTTGCCGTTGCGCATCGCGCCCAGCATGATTCCGCTCAGTGCGTAGATGTGGAACAGCGGCAGCACGCAGACGACCTTCTCCTGGCCGGGCGTCGTGTAGGGGGTCGTCCAGGCCTGGCCCTGGCTCATCGCCGACATCACGCTGCCATGCGTCAGCATCGCCGCCTTGGGCAGGCCGGTCGTGCCGCCGGTGTATTGCAGCAGCGCCACCTCGTCCCAGATGTCTTCCTTGACCGGGTGCTTCTTGTAGACGCCGTCGTTGGCCAGCAGGTCCTTGAACGACATGTGCCAGTCGTCGCGCGGCCACTTGTCGAAATCGGCTTTCTTGGCGATCGGATAGAGCCAGTTCTTGGGCCACGGCAGATAATCCGCGACGCTGCCGACGATCAGCTTTTTGAGCCGCGACTTGCCCTTCATCGCGGCCATCTTCGGGTACAGCGCCTTGACGTCGAGCGTGACCAGGATGTCGGTCTCGGAATCGGCGATCTTGTGTTCGAGTTCGCGCGCGGCATCGAGCGGGCTGTAGTTGACGACCCGTCCGCCGGCCTTCAGCACGCCGAAGAAGGCGATGATGTAGTGCGGCGTGTTGGGCAAATAGAGGCCGACATGCACGCCGGGTCCGACGCCGAGTTTCTGGAAGCCCGCCGCGGCGCGGTCGGAGGCGTCCTTGTAGTCCTTGAAGCTCATGATCTTGTCGAGGAAGTCGGTGAAAGGCCGCGCGCCGTACTGCGCCGCGGATTCCTCGAACGCCTCGTGGATGCCCATGCGCGGCACCTCGAGTTCCCATGTCACGCCCGGCGGATAGCTCTTCACCCAGGGATAGTCGGCCATTGTTGCCTCCCGTTGTGCCCGACTTCGCGCGGACATTGATTTGACGTGACTATGGGTGCGAGGCGGCGGCCCGGTCAAGCGGGCGGCAGTCGCCGCGCGATACTTTGCGCTTGCAGGGATGACGATGCCGGTCGACACTCCGGCCCAATGAATGGTCGTTCAGCGACAGGGGAGGAATACGATGAAGTGGTTTGGTCGCGGACTCGCGGGCATGGCGTTGTCGGTGTTGTCGATCGCCGGAGCCCAGGCGCAGGAGCAGTGGAAAGTGGCCTCGGCGGCGCAGCCGGGCACCGTGCTCCATGCCTTCGTCGAGACCTTCGCGAAGAACGCCACGGCCAACAGCGGCGGCAAGCTCGTCGTCGAACGCCAGTTCGTCGCCAGCGAGCAGGAGCTGGGACAGCAGGTCGTGCGCGGCCGGCTGCAGATCGCCAGCGTGTCCTTCGCGGGCATGTCGGTGCTGGTGCCCGAGGGCGCCGTCATGAACGTGCCGTTCCTGTGGGCGAGCAAGGCCGAGCGCGACTACGTCACGGACAAGTTCGCCATGCCGATCCTGCGCGCGATCTTCGAGGCCAAGGGGCTGATCATCGTCGGCGACAGCGAGGTCGGCTACAACGGCGTCGTCTGCAAGGGCCAGTGCGCCACGCCCGCGAGCGTCAAGGGGCTCAAGGTCCGGATCGCGCCGACGGCGGGTTCCAAGATGTTCTGGAGCCAGCTCGGCGGCAACGGCGTGCAGCTGCCTCTGTCGGAACTGTTCCCGGCGCTGGAGCAGAACCTCGTCGTCGCCTGCGACCTGCCGTTCTCGTACTACATCACGACGCCCGCGGCGACGAGCGCGCCGGTGTTCGTCGACACCCAGCACCTGCATCACCCGGCGATGGTCGCGGTCAACAAGGCGCTGTGGGACAAGCTGCCCAAGGATGTCCAGGAGGGCCTGCGCAAGGCGCCGGTGGCGGTCGCCGACACGCGCAAGCAGGTCGACGCGGAGCAGGACGCGAAGGTGGCGGACTTCCGCAAGAAGGGCGGCACGTTCCTCGAACTGACCGATGCCCAGCGCGCCGAATGGCAGAAGGTCGTGGCGCCCGCGCAGATGGAGCTTGTCAACAGCATCGGCGGTCGCGCGATGGAACTGTGGGCCGCCATCGAGAAGGGCAAGAAGGAATTCGCCGCGAAGGGCAAGTAGGGACGATGGCGGCGTTGGCGCGACGGGGGAGAATATCTTGCAGGGTTTGGTGAAAAATTTCCTCGGGGCGATGTACAGGATCGAGATCGTCGTTTCCTGTACCGCCTTCGTGCTGGTCGCCATCGCGCTGTTTTCCGACGTGATCGGCCGCGAACTGCTCGGCAACGGGATATTCGGCGCGCAGAAGTTCGCAGTCTTCTGCACGGCGATCGCGGGCCTGCTGGGCTTCACGATCGTGGTGCATTCGGGCGGGCACTTGCGGGTGTCGGCCGTCGACCGCCTGTTTCCGGAAACCTGGCATCCGACGATGATGCGGATCGGCGACGTGGTGTCCTGCGCCATCTGCGTCTTCCTCGGCGCCTATGCGGTGGACTTCGTGCTCAAGTCGGCCCAGCTCGGCGAAAGCGACATGGTGTTCCGCATCAAGATGTGGCCGATCCAGCTGGTGCTGCCCTATCTGTTCCTGGCTTCGGCATTGCGTTACCTCGGTTACGCCGCCTTTCCCGCCTTGCGCCCAGAAGAAAAGGATGGCGAGTAATGTCGGCTCTGGTCGCTTCCACCCGCCGCGGCGGTACCTGGGCCGCTTGCGGTCTTCTCGTGTTCTGCGCCGTCCTCGGCCTGGTCGGCGCGGTGTCGCCGAAGGTCTCCGTCTTCTTCGCGTTGCTGCTGGGCCTGCTGTTCATGCGCCAGCCCGTGGTGCTGTTGCTGGCGGTCGCGACGGCCTTCACGCACACCTACTTCGCGCGCAACAGTTCGGTCGAGTTCCTGATCCAGGACATCTGGTTCACGGTGGATCGCGAGGTCCTGCTGTCGATCCCGATGTTCATGCTGGCGGGCGCCCTGATGACGCGGGGCTCCATCGCCCAGCGTCTGATCGACGTGATGGTGGCCTTCACGCGGCCGATTCCGGGCGGCATGGGCGTGGCCGCGGTGCTTGGCTGCGCGGTGTTCGCGGCGATCTCGGGTTCCTCGATCGTCACCATGCTGGCGATCGGTTCGATCATGTATCCCGCTCTCGTGCGGTCGGGCTACGACAAGGGCTTCTCGATCGGCCTCGTCTGCTCGGCCGGCACGCTCGGCATCATGATCCCGCCGTCGATCCCGATGATCCTGTTCGGCATCATGACCGACGTGTCGATCACCCACCTGTTCGCCGGCGGCATCGGCCCGGGACTGCTGCTGACGCTGCTCTTCTCGATCTGGTGCTACGTCGCCAACCGCGGGCGGCCGACCCAGCAATGGGATATCGCCGAAATCGGCACCGCGTTGCGCAAGGGCATCTTCGCGATGTTCCTGCCGGTGTTCCTGCTGGGCGGCATCTACAGCGGCCATTTCACGCCCACCGAGTCGGCGGCGCTGTCGCTGGTCTACGCCTTGCTGGTCGAGTTGTTCGTGCATCGCGAACTGAAGGCGCCCGACTACGGCAAGGTGGTGGCCGAGACGGTCAAGATGCTGGGCACGCTGCTGCCGCTGCTCGCCATCGCCGCCAGCCTGAACACGATCCTCGACTACGAGGGGATCGCCAAGGGGTGGGTCGAATACGTCAAGGGCAGCGTCACCAGCCCGACCATGCTGATGATCGGCATCAACATCCTGCTGCTGATCGTGGGCTGTCTGATGGACGCGGGGTCGGCGATCCTGATCTTCTCGCCGTTGCTGCTGCCGCTTGCCGTGGCCGCCGGCTACGATCCCGTCCATTTCGGCGTGATCATGACGGCCAACCTGGAGATCGGCTACCTGACGCCGCCGGTGGGGTTGAACCTGATCGTGGCGATGGCTGCCTTCAAGGAAAACTTCCTATTCATCTGCCGGGCGGTGATTCCGTTCCTCGTGATCATGATGGGATGGCTGGTGATCGTCTGCGCCTGGCCGCCCCTGACGCTCTATCTCGTGGGCAAGTAGCGAAGCCGTCCGCGACGCAAGAAGGGGCGCGCCATCGGCGCGCCCCTCGTCGTTGGTGGCTGGTCCGGCGCCTGGCCGGACGCTACTTCTTCATCGCGGCGAACTCCGCCTTGCCCTTCTGGATCGCCTCGAACAGCTCCTGGGCGCGCGGCCCCATGGTCTTGACGAGCTCCGGCAGGGCCGGCTCGACCAGCTTGCGCCATTCCGCGCGCTGGGCGTCGTTCAGCTCGTGCACGAAGCCGCCCTTCTTGCGGAACTCCTCGATCTTCACCTTCTCGTCGTCGTCGACCATCTTGCGGAACTTGGCAGGCGTCGGCAGCGCCTTCTCGATCTTCGCCCGCGTCTCGGCCGGCAGCTTGTCCCACAACGCCTTGTTGGCGATGAACACGGCCGGGTGATGCAGATGGCGGGTGTGAACGTAGTGCGGCGCCGACTGCGCCGCGGGCGTCGTGATGTAGAACAGGAACGGCAGGTCCGCGCCCGAGACGAGGTTTTGCTCCAGCCCGGGCCAGGCTTCCGACAGCGGCAGCTGCACGCCGTTGGCGCCGAGCGCTTGCCAGAACATCTTCGAGGCCACCGTCGGGGCGACGCGGATCTTCATCCCCTTGACCGAGGCCGGCGTGAGGCAGGCGGTCTTGCAGACGACGTCGTTCCAGCCGACATCGGCCATCAGCAGCAGGTGGACGCCTTTCTCAGCGTACATGGCCCGCATCAGCGGCAGGGCGTACTTGTCGGTGACGTAGACGCGCTCGGCGTCCGACGACCACAGATAGGGCAGGCTGACGACGAGGCCGTCGGGCACCGACACCGCGCCGCCGCTGGGCGAGCTGGCGCCCATCTGCAGGCGGCCGCGGATCAGCTGCTGCCACATCTCCTGCTCGTTGCCGACGAACTGCCGCTCGATCGCGGCCTTGCCGTCGATGTTGGCGTTGGTGGTGGCGATAATCTCCTCGATCATCGTCACCAGCACGGAGCCCGGCTGCGCCGCCGAAGCCATCTTCCAGGGTTCCTGGGCCATGGCCGGCAAGGCCAGCCCCGTCGCCAAGAGACCCGCGCACGCGGCGCGGCGTATGATCGATCTCATTGCTTTCCTCCCGTTCGGATGCTCGGGCGCGAGATCGCCAGCATGCCGTGAAGGGATGCTCCGCCGGCGCCGCGCGGCGGTCAAGCGGCACTCGGCAAGCCGATCCCGTCCGTGGTATTCTGGGACGCGGTGCTCCCCGGCGCCGGTCGAGAACGAAAAAGAACAACGACAGAGCGTTCCCATGTCCATGTCGTCGCGTCTGGCCGCGATCTGCGCGGCCGCGCTGCTGATGTCCGCCTGTGGCTCGTCGGGCTCCGACGAAGCCGAGCCGGTCGACCACGTCGCCGCCGCCGCGTGGCGCGAATGGCGCAAGTACGGCGGCGACATCGTTCTCTATGTCGGCGGCGCCGGTGGGCGCGCCAGCGGGACGCACGAGACGCGCGAGCCGCTGGCGTCGCGCGTCGGCGACTACTGGAAAGCGGTGGGGAAGCCGGAGTGGAACGGGCGCACGGCACAACCATGGTCGGGCGCGTTCGTATCGTGGGCGATGCGCGAGGCCGGGTTCGGCGCCCGCGACTTCAAGGCCGCCGGACGCCACGCCGATTACCTGGCGGCAATGCTCGACCAGCAGCTGGCCGGCGGCGGCAAGTTCTCCGTCGTGGACTGGCGTGACGCGGCGGCGAAGCCGGGCGATCTCGTCTGCGCGGCCGCCCGCGCC
>CAMDVZ010000247.1 GCA_945878895.1 Caenispirillum bisanense
CCAGAATCTGAGCCGCCGCCTCGTGGATCGCCTCGACGGTCCGCGCCGCGCGCTCCTGGCGGGGCGTTCGTCTCGTGGATTCAAGGGCTTGCCGGGACGTGGCCATGGCGGTCGTCGAGCTCCGAAAGCGAGTACCATATCCGAGTAAAGCTCATATACTGGAGCCACGCAATCGACGGAGCCGCCTCGTGTTCGCGACCATCGTCCGCATCTACATGTACGCCCTGCCCCTGGTCATCCTCGCCTCGGTGGCGGAAGGCCTGTGGTTCTCGAAAGTTCGCCGCGTCGGCTACGACTGGAAGGCGATGCTGGCCTCGGTCGCCGACCTCGCGGGACGGCGCCTGATCCAGCTGCTGCCGATCGGCATCGCCACGCCGGTGTTCGCGTGGGCCTACGAGCATCGCCTGTTCACGATTCTGCTCGACGGCGTCGCGGCGTGCCTGGGCCTCTTCGTCGGTCTCGAATTCTTCTACTACTGGTATCACCGCACCAGCCACCGCGTGCGCTGGTTCTGGGCGACGCACGCGGTCCATCACTCGCCCAACCAGCTGAACCTGTCGGCTGCCTACCGGCTGGGCTGGACCGGCAAGATCGCGGGCGCCACCGTCTTCTTCACGCCTTTGTCGCTGCTGGGATTCCAGCCCGAGGCGGTGCTGTCGGCTTTCGCGCTCAACCTGCTCTACCAGTTCTGGCTGCACGCGACGTGGATCCCGAAGCTGGGCTGGCTGGAATACGTGTTCAACACGCCCTCGCACCACCGCGTCCATCACGCCCGCAACGTCGCCTATCTCGACGCCAACTACGGCGGCGTGCTGATCCTGTTCGACCGGATGTTCGGCACCTGCATCGAGGAACGCGCCGAAGAGCCCTGCGACTACGGGCTGGTCAGCCGCGTGACGTCGTACAATCCCCTCTACATCGCCTTCCACGCCTGGATCGATCTCGGCCGCGACCTGTGGACGGCACGCTCGGCCCGCGAGGTGGCGGGCTATCTGTTCGGCCCGCCGGGCTGGCGCCCCGACGGCACGGGCCTCACCACCGACAACATACGCCGCGAGGTCCGGTCGATGGCGATGCCGGCGGAGTAACGTCTCCCGATCACGCCACCAGCGCGGCCATGAAGATACGCGTCAGGGTGTGTTTGAAGGTCGGCGCGGCGACGATGGCCGGATCGCCCGCGATGGCTTCCCAGATGGCGCCTTCGACCGCCGCCGCCGCCACCGCGAGTCTACGCGCATCGGGTGTCGTGCCGCCGACGCACGGGGCCAGCTTCGCCGCGAGCACGGGTAGCGACTGCCGGGCGCGCTCGATGACGAGCCGACGCCCCTCGATCTCCGGCATGGCGTCGGCAAGCGCCACCGACAGCCAGAGCCATGGTCGCTTTTCCTCGAGGAGGGATTCCATCAGGATCGCCACCGCGTCCCCGAGCGTCGCGGCCCCGGACACGTCCGTGGCTTCGAGCACGCGCAGGACTCCGTCGGCGCGCCGCCGCACCAGTTCGGCGGCGATCGCCCGGCGATTGGGAAAGTACTGGTAAAGCGATCCGACCGACGCCCCCGCGACCTCGGCCACGCGCCGGGTCGTCAGCCCTGCATAGCCCCCGTTGCGCAGAACGCGAACGGCGGCTTCGACGATGATGTCGACGGTCATCGCCGACCGCCGTTGAACGGGCGTTTTCCGCGGGTTCAGGCCGGTCGTCATCGCCCGGACAACCGCGCGCGCGAATGCGAATGGCGCCATCGCCACCCAATGCCCATTTCAGATGCACAACGACTGGCGGAGCTCGGCATGACGACAACACGGACGATCTTGCTCACCGGCGCGACCTCGGGACTGGGCCTGAAGGCCGCGCGTCGCCTCGCGCGCGACGCCGACATCGGGCTCGTCGTCGGCGCCCGAAATCCCGCCGCCGCCACCGACCTTCGCGCAGCGGTGCCGCCGGAGCGGCTCGCGGTCTTCCGGCTCGACACCGCCGACCGGAACTCCGTAGCGGACTTCTGCGCCCGAGTGAAAGCCCTCCTTGGCGTCGACGGAAGGCTCGACGCCATTGCCTGCAACGCCGGCCTCCAGCCGATGGATCCGTTGCGCCTGTCGCCCGATGGCCATGAATTGACGTTCGCCACCAATCACCTCGGTCATTTCGCGCTGGTCCACCGTCTGTTGCCGACCCTCGCGCCGGGCGCCGCCATCGTATCGACCGCCAGTGGTACGCACGACCCTCGCAACCGGTTGGCGCGCATGTTCGGATTCCGGGGCGGTCTGTTCCCGGACGCAGCCACGGTCGCCGCCGGCATCGTGGATAGGCGGGCGTCGCCCGTGCAACAGGCGAAGGATCGCTACGCCACCTCGAAGCTTTGCAACATCCTCTTCGCGATGGAGATGGCGCGGCGGGCTTCTCCCGCGCTCGCCCGGTTCGTCGCGTTCGATCCGGGGCTCATGCCGGGCACCGGGCTCGCGCGCGAACGTTCCGCCCCCGAGCGGTTCGGGTGGACCTACCTGTTGCCCGCGCTGCGATTCGTCGCGACGGGCGTCAGCACGCCCGAACGATCGGGCGCCGCGCTGGCGCGCCTGCTGGCCGATCGCGCCGTAGCCCCGGAGACCGGCATGCACGTCGATTTCCGGCTGAGACGCACCGCTCCATCGCCCGACGCCCGCCGCGCCGATCTCGCCGCCGATCTCTACGACTTCAGCGTCCGCGCGTGCGGAATCGACCCGGTGCCCCGGGTCGTCTGAGGCGCTACGCCGCCGCCATCCTCGCGCGCAGCTTGAGCAGCGCCAGCATGGCGTCGATCATGGGGGTCTTCAGCCCGGCGATCTCGCCCAGGTCGGCGATCGAATCGGCCAACGCGTCGATTTCCAGCGGCTGGCCGCGCTGGAGGTCCGTCAGCATCGACATCCGGTGATGACCGAGGCCAACCGTGAAGGCGATTCGCGCCTCCATCGGCGAGGCGAGCGTCCCGCCGAGCTTCGTCGCGATCGCCTCGGCCTCCGTCATCATCGCGCGCGCGATGTCGACGACGCCGGGCGCCTCGCCGATCTGGCCGTTGTCGGCCAGCGACAGCACCGCCAGCGGATTCCAGGTCAGGCTGTTGATGCTCTTGGTCCAGAGCTCGCTCCGAATATCGTCCTTCACGGGCGCCTTCATGCCGGCTTCGGTCATCGCTCTGGACAGCGCCAGCACGCGGGCCGAGCGCGAACCGTCGGGTTCGCCCAGCGGCAGGTAGGCGACGTCGTTCTCGAGCTTCACGACGCCCGGCTCCGGCACCACGCCGCCGGCCCAGAAAGCGCAACCGATGGCGCGCTCCGGCCCGAACAGCGACCATTGCCGGCCACCCGGATCCATGCGCGGCAGGCGCCGGCCTTCGTAGGGGCCTTTCAGGCCGTGAAAGAACCAGTAGGGCATGCCGGTCGTCGGCGGGATCAGCGTCGTGTCGGGGCCGAGCAGCGGCACGATGGCGTCGAGCGTCGCCAGATACTGGTGCGTCTTCAGCGTGACGAACACGTGGTCCTGCGGCCCCAGCTCGCGCGGATCATCGGTGGCGCGCAGGCGCACCGTGAAATCGTCCGACGGCGTGATCAGCCGTAGCCCGCGCTCGCGGATCGCCTGGAGATGGGCGCCGCGCGCGATCACGCTCACCTCGACGTCGCCCTTGCGCGCCAGCAGCGCCGCCACGATGCCGCCGATCGAACCGGCGCCGAAGATGCAGACTTTCATGGATGGCCCTCCCGCGCCCATGCTGCGACGGGACGCGGCACGGGTCGAGAGGCCTTCGGCGGGCGATGGACCGGCCGGATCGTTACGCGGCTTTCGAAAGATCCTCGCCCGCGAGCGCCCGCTCGACCAGCCGCACGAAATTGTCGCGGCCGTACAGCTTCACGAAGGCGCCCATGCGCGGCCCCTGCTCGCTGCCGAGCAGGACCTGGTAGAGCACGCCGAACCAGTCGCGCAGCTTCTCCTTGGCGAAGTGGCGCTTGCCGGTTTCGTAGACCTCGTTCTGGATCGTCTCAGCCGTCGCCTCTTTGGGCAGGCGCCGCAACGCCTCGGCGAGGTCGGCGAGCGCTGCTCCCTCGACGTCGGTCGGCGCCCGGAACTTCTTGTGGGCCTTCACGAAGTCGACGTAGTAGGCCGTCGCGCGGTCGAGCAGCGTGTCGAGATAGGGCGACGTCTCGGGCGAGGCGCCCGGCACGTAGCGGCGCAGATACTGCCACAGCACCGCCTTGTCGTCGGTGTTGGCGACGGCGGCCAGATTGAGCAGCATCGCGAAGCCGACGCCGGCGACGCCGTTGTCGGGCGCCGCGCCGTTGTGGATGTGCCAGGCCGCGTTCTCCAGCGCCTTCGCGGGTTCCTCGGCCGGCAGCTTCTCGACCTGGCCGAGATACTCGTCGACCGCCTTGGGGATCACGTCGAAATAGAGTCGGCGCGCCCGGCGCGGCTGCTGGAACATGTAGTACGAGAGCGATTCCGGCGGCGCGTAGCGCAGCCACTCCTCGACCGAGAGGCCGTTGCCCTTGGACTTCGAGATCTTCTTGCCCTGGTCGTCGAGGAAGAGTTCGTAGTTGAAACCCTCCGGCGCCTTGCCGCCGAGGATGCGCACGATCTTCGCGCTGAGCTCGGCCGAGGGAATCAGGTCCTTGCCGTACATCTCGTAGTCGACGCCGAGCGCGAACCAGCGGCCGGCCCAGTCGGCCTTCCATTGCAGTTTCACGTTGCCGCCTGTCACCGGTGTCTCGATCAGCGTGCCGTCCTCGTCGCGATAGACGACGGTGCCGGCATCGACGTCGGTCTTCACGACCGGAGCCTGCAGCACGCGGCCGGTCTTGCGGCAGATCGGCAGGAAGATCGAGTAGCTGGCCTGCCGCTCCGGCCCAAGCGTCGGCAGCATGACGGCCTGGATTTCCTCGTAGTGGCGCAGCATCGCCAGCAGCATCGGATCGAAGCGGCCCGACTTGTACCACTCGGTGGCGGACTGGAATTCGTACTCGAAGCCGAACGAATCGAGGAACGCCCGCAGTCGCGCGTTGTTGGCGGCGCCAAAGCTCGGATGCTCGTTGCTGAACGGATCGGGGACCGAGGTCAGCGGCTTGCCGAGATGGGCCGTCAGCATCTCCTTGTTGGGCACGTTGTCGGGCACCTTGCGGAACCCGTCCATGTCGTCGGAGAAGCAGAACAGCCGCGCCGGCACGTCCGACAGCCGCGTGAAAGCCTGCCGCACCATGGTCGTGCGCACGACTTCGGCGAAGGTGCCGATATGGGGCAGGCCCGAGGGACCGTAGCCGGTCTCGAACAGGACATGGCCTTTGGCCGGCGTTTTCGCAAGCTCGGGTCCACCCAGTCGCGCCACGATCTTGCGCGCCTCCCCGAAGGGCCAGGCGCGTGCCTGTCCAGCCAGATCCCGTTCGCCGCTCATACCCGTGCCATCTTCCATCGCTCGTCTGCCACGCGCTTCGCGGCGGGTCGGGCAAACTAGGCGTGGTGCGATGGTGCGTCAACGCGACCGGGCGCACACGCGATCGGCCCGGTCTTCCGTCGGCGCTATTGCGGCGTCAGGTTCAGTTCCCGAACCGACGAAACCAGCCGTGGCCCCATTTCGCGGATGAACACGTCGAAGTCGGCTCGCCCCTGGATGCCCTGATCGAGTCCGAACTGCTCGATCAGTCCCTGGAGGCGCGGCGTGGCGTTGGCCTCGACCATGCCGTCCGACAGAGCCTGCACCACCGCCGTCGGCGTCCCCGCCGGCGCGAGGCAGCACACCATGCTCTCCATCAGGAAATAGGGATGCGTGGCGCCCTGTTCATGGAAGGTCCTGACGTCCGGCAACTTGCGCTTCATCCGCGTCGCAGTCGGCACCGCGACCGGCCGGATGTTGCCGCTCTGCAGCGCCGAGAGGGCGCCGAGATAGGTCGAGTTGGCCGCCTGGGTCGTGCCCGCGGACAGGTCGGCCCACATCGGCGCCTCGCCCCGGTAGTGCACCGGCTCCATGTTGATGCCGAAAATCTCGTTGAGCTTGACGCAGAAAATGTGCGCCAGCGATCCGGGTCCGGTGGTGCCGAAGCTCACCTTGCTGGACTTCGCGTAGGCTATCAGATCGGCGAGGCCGGCGTTGCCCGGTACCGTTTTGTGCACGAACAGAGGGACCTTGCCAGCCGACAACATGGCGATCGGCGTGAAGTCCTTCTCGGCGTCGTACGGGACGTTCTTGAAGATCACCCGGTTCTGGAACACCGCGGTCGAGTTGGTGAACCAGATCGTGTGGCCGTCGGGGGCGGACTTCGCGACCAGTTCGCCGGCGATCATCGAACCCGCGCCGGTCTTGTTCTCGACGATGAAGGGCTGCTTGTACTTGTCGGTCAGGAACTCCGCCGTGACCCGCGCCATGATGTCGGTGAGGCCGCCGGCGGCGTAGCCGCAGACGAATCGCACCGGCTTCGAGGGCCAGGCGCCGGACTGGGCGCGCCCCGCCAGCGGCGCCAGGCCGGCGACCACCGCCGCCCCGCCGAACAGCCGCCGCCGCGTCGTGTGATGAATCATCGCCGCCTCCGCCCCGAGCCGCTGGCCCATCCGCGTGTGGACTAGTCCATATTACTTGCTGCACGACAAGCAAGTGCTAGGATGCGCCCGATGAGCATCGCTGGCAACTCCCGGATCGAACCAGCGCGAACCACGGAACGCCGTTCGCAGGCGGCACGCCGCGGGGAGTCCGACCGCCGGATGCTGCGCGCCGCGGCGCGCCTGTTCGCGCGACAGGGCGTATCGGGTACCAGTCTCGCCGAGATCGGCGTCGCGGCCGGCTACAGCCGCGGCTTGCCCGTGGAGCGCTTCGGCGGCAAACGCGGACTGATCGAGGCGCTGCTCGACTCCATGGCGACGTGGTTCGAAGCCCGGGCGCACGCCGGGCGGCACACCGGTGTCCGCGCCGTCGTGGAACGGATCGACGCGCACATCGAGGGCGCCCGGCGCAGCCCGCTCGCGACGGCGGCGCTCTATGCGATCTACGTGGAGTCGCTGGGGGCGATGCCGGCCTTGCGCCCGAAGGTGAACGGCCTCATCGACACGTGGCGGCAGGATCTCGCCACCCATCTGCGCGAAGGCCGGGCCGCAGGCGAGATCCGCGCCGACA
>CAMDVZ010000248.1 GCA_945878895.1 Caenispirillum bisanense
GCGCGGGGGTACCCGTGGCTCGCGGGGACATGTCGCGGCGGGCCACCACGAGGTCGACAGGCAACCAGCGATGCCCACGGGAGGCGCCAGGGAAAACACGAAAACACCGAATGACCCCACACCCCATCTTACGGTTGCTTCCCCCGCCGCTGGCGAGGGAAGGTATGAGTTTGAGCGTGAACCCCGCCTTTTCGCGCGCGTGGCGCGGTGCCATGCCGCCATCGCGCCTTGTCGGCGCGGCAGCCGCGTTGCAGGATCGGCGCCATCGATCACCACGGCGGAGTCGGCGACATGGATCGGGAAGAGGCGTTGCGCCGGGCGCACGCGATGGGGTTGGGGATCGCGGTCGACTCGTTTCCCGAGGACGTCGTGGCGGCGGCGGCCACCGCGGCCTCGATCGAGGCGGCGTTGCCGCGCGACATCGATCCGCGCGCCGAGCCCGCGCATGCCTTCCGGTTGACGCGCGTCGCCGGGGGCGCGTCGTGAGCGGCGCTGATCTTGGCTGGATGAGCGCCAGCGAAGCCTCGGGGCTGATCGCGGCGCGCAAACTCTCGCCGGTCGAGTATGTCGAGGCGCTGCTGGCGCGCATCGCCGCCCACGATTCGAAAACCCACGCGTTCATCGGGTTGACCGCCGATGCCGCGCGCGCCGACGCCAAGGTCGCGGAGGCGGAGATCGCCGCGGGCAAATGGCGCGGGCCCTTGCACGGCATTCCCTATGGCCTGAAGGACATCGTCGACTACGCCGGCTTGCGCACGACCGGCCATTCGAAGGTGCTGAAGGACAGCCCGCCCGCCACCGAAGACGCCGTGGTAACCGCGAAATTGCGGGCGGCCGGCGGCGTGCATCTGGGCAAGCTCGCCACGCACGAGTTCGCCATCGGCGGACCCTCGCACGATCTGCCGTGGCCCGCCGCGCGCAATCCGTGGAACACCGGCCATCATCCGGGCGGCTCCTCGTCGGGCTCGGGTGCCGCGCTGGCGGCCGGATTGTTGCCGCTGGCGCTGGGCAGCGACACCGGCGGCAGCATCCGCAACCCGGCCTCGATGTGCGGCATCGTCGGCATGAAGGCGACCTACGGGCGGGTGTCGCGGCGGGGCGTGTTTCCGCTTTCCTTCAGTCTCGACCATGTCGGGCCGATGACGCGCACCGTGGCCGACAACGCCATGCTGCTGAACGCCATCGCCGGCCACGATGCCGGGGACCCCGGTTCGGCCAACGAACCCATGGAGGATTTCGCGCGCGATCTCGGGCGGGGCGTGAAGGGGCTGAAGGTCGGCATCGTGCGCCACTTCCACCAGCGCGACATGGTGGCCGATCCCGAGATGACCGCGGCGATCGACCTGGCGGCCGACACGTTGCGTTCGCTCGGCGCCACGCTGGAGGAGGTGACGCTGGCGCCGTTGCAGGAATACGCCGCCGTCAACCGCGCCATCCTGCTGAGCGAGGCCTACGCCATCCACGAACGCTGGCTGCGCGAGCGGCCGGGCGACTATGGCCAGCTGGCGCGCCAGCGCGTCATGGGCGGCGCCTTCGTGCGCGGCGTCGACTATGTCCAGGCGGTGCGCCGCAAGGCGATGCTGGTGGCCGGCATCAACGCGGTGCTGGCGAGGGTCGACGTGCTGCTGGTCGCCTCCTCGATGGAGCCGGCGTGCCGGATCGACGATCCGGCCGAGATCGAGCGCACCTACCCGCGCCAGGCCCGCACGCCCTTCAACCTGACCGGCCATCCGGCGCTGGCGATGGGCGGCGGCTTCCATTCGAACGGCTTGCCGCTGGCGTTCCAGATCGCCGGCCGCCCGTTCGGGGAAGCCACGATCTACCGCGTCGCGGCCGCCTGCGAAGGCGCCCACGCCTGGCACGAGAAGCGGCCGCCGGGGTTCGGGTGAGGCTCCTGCGGCGCCGTGCTCACGGCGCCCAGCGCCACTGCTCGATCCACAAGGTCGAGGTGTTGAGATGTCCGGTCGGGCGGACGCCTTTGCGCGCCTTGGGGAGAATGAACGGATCGGTGCGGAAGAACAGCGGCAGGACCGGCAGGTCCTCGGCGAGCTTGCCCTGCAGTTCGGCGAACATGGCGCGCCGCTTCGCCGGATCGAGTGCGGCTTCCATCGCGTCGAGCAGTTTGTCGACCGCGGCGTCCCGGTAGCCGGGATAGTTCTGGCCGCTGAAAGCGTTGGCGGCGGACGGAATCTGGTCGCCGTGATAGGTCGTGCGCGGCACGCCGCCGGGGCGCGACACCCAGGCGTAGAGGGCGAGGCCCGTGAAGGCGCGCTTGTTCATGGTCTCGCCGAAGAAGACGCGCGGCGGCTCGGCCTTCAGGCGCACGTCGATGCCGATCTGGCGCCACTGGCTTTGCAGCACTTGCTGGATCTGTTCCCGGGAGCGGTTGCCGGCCGTGGTGCCGAGTTCGATCGACAGGCGTTCCCCTTTGGCGTTGGCGCGCATGCCGCCGGCGCCGACGACGAAGCCCGCCGCGTCGAGCAGCGCGCGGGCGGCGGCGGGGTCGTACGGATAGGTGCGGGTCGGCTCGACATACATCGGGTCGAGCGGATTGACGCCGCTATGGGCCACCGCCTGCTTGCCTTCGAACAGGCGGGTCGAGATCGCGTTGCGATCGATGCCGAGCAGCAGCGCTTGGCGCACCCGGCGGTCCTGGAGCAGGGGATTGTCGAGATTGACGTCGATATGTTCGTGGATGAGGCCGGGCTTGTAGACGAAATCGTACTTCGCGGCGTGCCGCTTCTCGAACGCCAGCGCCTGTTCGAGCGACAGGCCGAGCTCGCCCATCGCGTAGTCGATGCTGCCCGACAGCAGGTTGGCTTCGAGCGCCGCGGTGTTCTCGATGACCTTGACCGTGATCTTGCGGAAGGCGGGTTGCTGGCCGCGCCAGGCCGGATTGCGCTCCAGAACGATCGAGGCGCCCGGCGTCGTCTGCGCGATGCGGAAGGGTCCGTTGTAGAGGGCGAGGCTGGTCGTGTCGGCGTCGTAGCGCGTGCGGGTGCGGTATTCGGCCGGGTTGGCCTCGAACACCGGCCGCTCGACATGTTCGGGCAGCAGCCACAGGCCGGTGTCGTTGTAGTCGTAGCTCAGGCGGTCGACCACCAGCGTGAAGGTCCGCTCGTCGGCGATCTCGACCCGGAGAATGCGGCGGAACGCTTCGGCGGCGACGGCGCCCGATTGTGGATGCTTGCCGACCTCGACGGTGAAGGCGACGTCGCGCGAGGTGACCGGCTTGCCGTCGCCCCAGAACAGGTCGGGCTTGAGCGTGAAGGCGATCGCGACGCCCCTCTTGCCGCCCTCCAGCTCGACCGGCCTCGCCTTGCCGTTCTCGAGCGTCGGCAGGTCGACGCACAGCATGCAGACCAGTTTCCAGTCCGGATCCCAGGCCGTCAGCGGCCGGGCGGTCATGTTCTGGATCACCGATTTCGCCAGCATCGAGCCGGTCAGCGGGTTCCAGGTCGAGGGATACTGGATCATGCCGACGACCAGTTCGTCCTTCGCCAGCGAAGGCAGCGCGGTGGTCAGGCAGAGAGCCAGGGTGGCGAGCAGGCGGCGCGGGAGCGACATCGTGGTCCGGTGGCTGTGGGATCGGCCGCCACCGTGGCAAGCCAGGCGCGCGACCGCAAGCGGCCCGGCGCCGGCGAGGGATCAGCGCTTGTGGTAATAGTGCTGATGGGTGGCGATGTGCAGGGTCCGCCCGATGTCGTGGATCTGCGCCTTCGACCAGTGGCGGACGTGATCGCCGAAACCGAACATCGCCACTGTCGGGCAGAAGAAAACGATCAGGATAAAGGACTTGATGATCATATCTGAAATCTCGCTCAATCAATCGGGTGCAATCGCCTGTCACCCTCCTAATGTTGAGAGATTAGATTAAGAACAGGAGCGCTCTGTGAAAACAGGCGCGGACCAGAGGTCAATTCAAGCGAGATTTATCAATTTTACCGTCCGTGAAAATTAATATTGCGTTATTAGTGCAAAAATGTTAATTATTAAATATCAATAGTTTATTTAATTAATATAATATTCAACATCGTTAATCTCTCCTAATTTTATGTTTCGGAAGAGGAAGATTCCACCATGCCTCACGTCGTCGCCATCGGCGGCAGACCGATGCTGGTGGCGTCCTCGAACGCCTGGGCCGCGCGCAGGATCAGGGCCTCGGCGTAATATTTGCCGACGATCTGCAATCCGATCGGCAAACCGGCTTTCGTCAGCCCGCATGGCACCGTGGCGGCCGGATTTCGGGTGAGATTGAAGAAGAAGGTGAACGGGGTCCAGGCGATGTCGGTGCCGTCGCCGCCATGGGCGGCGTTTCGCAACACGTCGAGCGCCGGCATCGGCATGGTCGGCGAGATCAGCAGGTCGTAACCGTCCATGAACTCGCCGAACGCGGCCGCCAGCGTGTCGCGCGCCTGGGCGACGAGGATATAGCGTTCGGTCGAATGACGGGCGCCGATCGCCACCGATTTCAGCAGGCCGGGGTCCATCAGGGCGCGCTTTTCGGCCGCGAACTTGTTCACCAGCGTGCTGGCGCCGGCCTGCCAGAGCACGTTGATGATGTCGCGCGGATCGACCGTCACCGTCGGTTCGACCTCGACCACCGTCGCACCGAGCTTCTTCAGGGTCTTCGCGGCCTTGTCGACCGAGGCGGCGACCTCCGGATCGATCTCGTCGGGGCGCACGAAGCCCAGGGTGCGGCTGTAGGCGATGCGCAGGCCCTTGACGCCCTTGTCGATGCCCTTGGCGAAATCGTCCGACTCGCCGCCGGGCACCAGGCTGTAGGGATCTCGCGGATCGGGCCGTCCCACCACGTTCATCAGGAGGGCGGCGTCGCGCACGTTGCGGGTCATCGGGCCGACATGCGACAGCGTGCCCATGGCGCTGGCCGGATAGGCCGCGACCCGGCCGAACGTCGCCTTCAGCCCGACGAGACCGGTGAAGGCCGAGGGAATGCGGATCGACCCCGCGCCGTCGGAGCCCAGCGACAGGTTGCCGATGCCGACGGCGGTCGCGGCCGCGGCGCCGCCGGAGGAGCCGCCGGGCGTCTTGTGGATGTCCCAGGGATTGCGGGTGATTCCGAACAGCGGACTGTCGGTGACACCCTTCCATCCGTACTCGGGACTGGTGGTCTTGCCGAGGAACACCGCGCCGGACTCGCGCAGGCGGGCGGCCGACGGGCAATCGTAGGTCCACGGACCGGCCGGATCGTTGGCGCGACTGCCGTATAGCGTCGGCATGCCCTTCGTCTGGAGCACGTCCTTGAGCGTGACGGGAACACCGTCGACCGGGCCGGCCGGGCTACCCTTGTTCCAGCGGCGCTCCGAGGCTTTCGCCGCCTTCAGCGCGCCCTCGGCGTCGAGATGCTGGAAGACGTTGAGGACGGGATTGAACCGCTCGGTGCGCGCCAGCGCTGCCTTCGTGGCTTCGACCGGGGACGCTTTCTTCCGCTTGTAGAGCTTGACCAGCTCGTGGGCGGGCATCAATGCGAGGTCGCTGGACATGGACGTCTCCGGTGCTTGTCGGGGCGCGCGTGGCGGCGATCCTACGCCGTCGCGTAACGCCGGGCGAGTCGGTCGCCGTGCAGGCCGATGGCGGCGGCGTCCTCGGCCCGGCCCATGCGCGCGTACACCGTGGCGAGCTGCCGCTTCACGTGCGGGACGCTGCCACGGGCGCGGTCGTCCGCCGCGAGCGCCGTCGCGGCGAGGTCGTTCCAGCCGGCACGGATCAGGGCGTCGACGTGAATGGTGCCGAACAGTCCGCGCTGGGCGTGGCTGCCGCCGATCGATTGAAGGTGGGGCAGGGCGCGACCCAGCAGGCGCGCGGCCTGTTTCCAGTCGCCCTCGCCGTAGGCCATCAGGCCGCGCGCGGCGGGCAGGCAAGCCTCCACCCAGGCGGCGTGCTCGAACGATCGGGCGCGCCCGGCGCGTTCTTCCAGACTCGCCAGCATCTCGGTCGCGGCGGCGCGCTCGCCGGCCCGCGCGAGACCGTAGAGATAGTGCAGGTCGAGAAACGCCGAATAGTGCTCGTGCAGGCGTGGTTTCAGATAGATCGCGACGTCGCGCCAGCGATCGCCGACATCGACGCCGCGCAACTCCAGGCGGGCCAGCAACGACACCGCGTTGATCTGGTCCTGACAGAATTCCTTCCAGCGGCCCCATACGCGCCAGTCGTAGAGTTCCAGCGCGCGCGAGGGCTGGTCGCGGTCGATGTGGTAGAGCGCGAGGTGCCACCAGTTGTGGGTGTACATGAAGGAGTTGCAGCGCTCCCAGCTGGGCGCGTGCGCTTCCATCCAGGCGATGCCCTCGTCGAGTTTTCCGCGCGTTTCCATCACGTGCGCGACGGCGTGGTGCGCCCAGGCGTCGGCCGGATTCATCTCGACCGCGCGGCGGCCATCGGCTTCGGCCTCCTCGAGGCGGTTCAGCTGCTCGAGCGCGAAGGCCCGCATGCCGAGCACGTAGCCATTGTCGCGGTTCGACGGCGCGATCCGGTCGGCGACGCGTAGCATGCCCTCGAAATCGCCGACGTTGAAATGCAGCAGCTGCGCCAGCTTGGCCGCGAACAGATCGCGCGGCCAGCCATCCACCACCCAGTCGAAGGCCTCGCGCGCTCGGGCCGTGTCGCCGGCCGCCCAGGCGCGGCAGCCGACCAGCCACTCGCGCTCGCGCGAGGTCATGTCGGCGGCGCGCTCGGCGGCGGCGTCCAGCAGCCGGCGAGCGTTGGCGTGGGCGTCCGGCGCGTCCATCGACAGATGCAACGTCGCGGACTGCATCTGGACCATTGGCACGTCGGGAACCGTCGCCGCGAACGTCACGAAGCGGGCGAGGTCCGCGCCGTAGCCGAGCCATTGCCCGAGCGCGTGATCGATGGCTGCGATGGCGGCGCGGTCGGCGTTGGCGACGGGGAGACCCCGGGAGTCCTTGAGCATTCTGCCCGATCGCGAAGGTGACATTGCCGTCAGCTTCTCACGCGGGTTTCCCGAAGTCGAGATTCACGACGCGCGCGACCAGGGCAATCGGGTGAAGGCCGTTACGGCTCCGGAGCGGTTGTCGCGTCGATGGAAACCTTGCCGATGTCGCACCGTCCGGGAGCGCGCCAC
>CAMDVZ010000249.1 GCA_945878895.1 Caenispirillum bisanense
TTCAGCAACGCGGCCATGACGCGTTCGCGGGTCAGCGGCATGTCGTTGATCCGCGCGCCAAGCGCGTGCGCGACGGCGTTGCCGATCGCCGCCGCCGTCGGTCCGACCGTGCATTCGCCGACCCCGAGCGGCGGGTTGCCGGCGGCGTCGACGAACTCGACGTCCATTTCGGGAACCTCGCCGAAGCGCAGGATCGGATAGCTGTCCCAGTCGAGCGACGCGATGCCGCGCTCGTCGAGCCGCACCTGTTCCTTCAGGGTCCAGCTGATGGCCTGGACGATGCCGCCCTCGAGCTGGTTGCGCGCCCCGTCCGGATTGACCACCAGGCCTGCGTCGGCGACGCACCATATCCGGTCGACTTTCACCGTTTCGCCCACGGTGACGGAAGCAACCACGGCGGCATAGGCAGCGCGGTTCTTGTAGCGGGCGAAGGCGAGGCCGAGCCCCTTGCCGGTTCCCGAGGGCCCGCGCGCGGACCAGCCGGCGCGCGCCGCCACGGCCTCGATCAGGCGCCGGGCGCGCGGTTCCGACAAGATCGACAGGCGGTAGGCGACCGGATCTTCGCCCGCGCGGACGGCCAGATCGTCGATCAGCGATTCGATGGCGTAGACGTTGGGCAGGGCGCCGAGCCCGCGCAACGCCGAGGTGCGCACCGGCGGGCGCGTCACCAGGTGATGCAGGACGCGATGCGCGGGCACGTCGTAGAGCGGTACCGCGTTGCGGGTGCCGCCGCCGCCGCGCGCTTCGGGCGGATCGGTCGGCGTCACCTCGGGCGGCGGGTTTTCCAGCGCCTCGGACGCCAGCAGGAAGCCACTGCCGCCGCCGGGCCGCTGCACGTGGGTGGCGCTCCAGATCTCCGTGGTCCAGTCGGCGGGACGGCCCCCGCCATCCAGTTCGACGCGCAACGTCACCAGCATCGCCGGACCGACCGGCTCGAAGCCGAACTCTTCCTCGCGCCGCCATTGCAGGCGGATGCACCGGCCGGGCAGACGCATGGCGATCAGCGCCGCGTCGAGCGCGGCGTCGTCGGCCCCGTTGTGGCCATAGCAGCCAGCGCCATGCATGTGGTTCGCGACGATCCGCTCGACCGGCAAACCGAGGACGGCCGCCAGATTTTTCCGCAAGGGGTGCATGCCCTGGCCATGCGACCACACCGTCAGCTGGCCATCGCGGAATTCCGCCAGCGCGCAGGACGGCGCCAGCGAGGCATGCGCGATGTAGGGCCGGGAGAAGGTCGCCTCGACGACGTTGCTGGCGGGTTGACCCGACGGCGGCGCGCCAAAGCCCTTGTCCTCGCACGGCTGGCCCTTGAGCGAGGCGGCTTCCTGCGTCGCGGGATCGATCTCGCGCAGGTTGGTCCACGTGGCGTGCAGAGCGGCCGCGACGGCGGCGGCTTGAACGACGCCTTCGACGGGGCCGACGAAGGCAACGAAATTGGTGTCGCGGACGATCTGGATTTCGCCCTTCGCGGCGCGACGGATCGCGGCCTCGTCGAGCCCCGCTAGGATCGCACCGCGGTTCGGCTGACGCAGCGTGCGAGCGTGCAGGAGGTTGGCCGGCATGAAATCGTGGACGAAGGCGCCGCCTGCGACCTTGGCCGGCAAGTCGACGCGCGGCACGCTGCGCCCGACCACCTTGTAGGCCGCGGCCTGCTTCACGGGCGCGGTTCCCGTGACGGGCTGGGTCAGATCGATCTCGGCAGCCACGCTCCAGTAATCCTGGTCGGTCGCCACGCCGTTCTGCAGGAACCGGCCTTCGACCACCGACAACTCCTCGCGGCTGCAATTGAGCCGCAGAGCCGCCCGCTCCAGCGCCTTGCCGCGCACCTCCGCGCACACCAGCCGCACCGAGCCGCCCGAAACCTCCACCGACAGCGACGAGGTCGTGTACATCTCGTCGGGTCCTTCGGCGGTGCTACCCGACAGGACGGCGACGCGATCGAACGGGATATCCAGTTCGTCGGCCGCGATCTGGCCGATGGCAGTGACGACGCCCTGTCCCATCTCCACCTTGCCGGTTGCGATGCGCACGCCGCGGTCCGGCATGAAACGAATCCAGCGGTCAAGGCGCGGATTCTCGACCAGGCTGGCCGGCAGCACGGGCGCGCTCATGCCGGCCTCCCTTCGCGCATCGTCGCCGCGGCGCGTTCGACGGCGCGCAAAATGCGCTGGTGGGCGCCGCAACGACAGAGATGCTCGTCGAGCGCCGTCACGATGTCGCTCCGGCTCGGGTCCGGATTGCGGTCGAGCAACGCCTTGGCCGACATCAGGATGCCCGACAGGCAATAGCCACATTGGCCGGCCTGCTCGTCGAGAAAGGCCCGTTGCAACGGATGCGGCTCGACCGGCGTACCCAGCCCTTCGACGGTGGTTATCGCCCGGCCCGCGACGGTGCCGGCTTCGCGGGTGCAGGCGTAAACCGGCTGACCATCGACCAGCACCATGCAGGAGCCGCACTGCTCCAGCCCACAGCCGTAGCGGGTGCCGGTCAGATCGAGATGATTGCGCAACACCTCGAGCAGGGTCGTGGCCTCCGGCGCGTCGACGCGCCGAGCCTCGCCGTTGACGGTGAACGCGATAGCCATGGCAGTCCCCTCGTTCGGGCGGGCAAACCGCCACCGCGCGCGTCACCCCCGACATGGAGTGCGCGACGCTCGATCCAGTCCCGATGCTAGGTCATGGCCGGCCCGGCTGCCAAGCACGCCGAAGCCGGACGCAGCGACGTGGCTTCGCCGTCGGGGATGGCGGTATCGGCAAATCCGAACGCACGCTACTAATCCGCCCGAGAAACGGCGCCCGGGATGCTCCGCGGCCGCCTGCTGGAGACATCATGGCCGGTGACGCGCTCGCAATGGCGGTCGGCGATCTGGCCGCTTGGTCGTCGATGGACGCCGGCACGCGCCCTTCCCCGGGAGCGCGCCCGGCCTTCTCGACCTCGCCGCGACCGGTCTGGCCGATCTCGGCATCGCCCTGCCCGCGCCAACGCGCCTGCCGGACGGCGACTGGGCCCGTCTGGTGGTCGCCGCGATGACGCGATGCGCCTCACTCGCGACGCCCGCTACCGCGTCGGCTCGGACCCGGGAAATGGCGCGTCTGGCGCGCGAACAGGCGCTCTACCATCTCGGCCATGTCGGGCACGCCGCCGGCGGCCTCGAGAGCATCGCCGCGGCGTGGACCGGAGCGGGCACGGCGACGCTGCGGCTCAGCCTCCCGGAATTCATCGCCAATATCACCGCCGGCTTCGCGCGCGGCGGCCGGGTGCCCCATTGCGGCGAGGCCGGCCGCGCGCTGCTGTCGGGTGCCGTTGCCCACGATTGTCCCGAGCCCTACCGGCCGCAACGACCCGCCTACCGCTACGCCGGCGAAGACAGCGCCGAGGTACAGCTGAATTTCGGCCTGCCGATCTTCGTCGACACCGGCGACGACAGCGTCGCGCCCGACATCGTGCGCACCGGCTGGTGGGAGCCATAGATCGACGGCGTCGTGCGCAAGTCGCTGGGGCGCGGCGACGTGGCGGTCAATGTCGGCGCCAATATCGGCTACCACGCGCTGCTGATGGCGAGCTGCGTCCAGGATTCCGGCCAGGTGTTCGCCTACGAACCCAATCCCCGGGCGCACCAGCTTCTGCGCCGCTCGCTATGCTGGGGCGGCCTGCTCGGTACCACGACGCTGTTTCCCTTCGCCGCCGGCGACCGTCGCGGCACCGCCCGCTTCCTCGTCAACCGCGAATTCCTGGGCGGCGGCAGCTTCTACGAATGGACGCCCGATCTCGCCTGGCTCCACCTGCCGGCTTACGCCCATCTCCACGAGGCCGACCTGCGGGCGGTCAAGGAAGCGTTCCGCCTCGAAGCCAAACCGATCGACGTGCACGTGGCGACGCTGGACGAGACCGTCGAGCGCTGCGTGCCGGAAATCCACCTCCTGCTGATGGACGCGCAACAGGCCGAGCCGCTCGTCCTCGAGGGCGGCCGCGACCTGATCGCGCGCTCGCGCGATCTGACCATCGTGATGGAATGGGGCTACGGCGAGAAGCTGGTACCCGACGCCGGCCAGCGAGCCCGCGCCCGAACGGCGATCGAGCGCCTGGCGGCCGACGGCTTCGAATTCCGGGAAATCCGTGGCGACGCCCGCGACATCTACGCGCGGCCCGCGATCCTCGTGCCCATGGACGTCGAGGACGTGATGGCGACCGACCGGTTCGTCGATATCTTCGCCCGGCGACGGGGAACGGCGGCATGAGCGGAGCGGCGACGTGAGCAGGGTCGAGACCCACATCTGTGCGTCGACGGACCGATCTCGACGCGACGGCGACGCGGCCGGCGCCGGAATCTTCGCCCTCCTCGGGATCCTGCGCCGCCGTTGAGCCGTCGCCGGCGCCGTGGCAGGAATGCCGGCGCGGCGATCCCCGGGAGCGCCCAACCGGGAGAACCATTCCGAATGATGTCATTCACCCGCAACGACGACGTGTTCCTGCTGTCGGGCATCGATGTCGTGACGTCGGCCAACATCGATCTCGTCGAGCGTCGCGACGGCGGGCACCCCGTCGGGATGGAGATCAGGCTCGTCTCCCAACGCGAAGGCAGCGCGCGGCTGGGCGTCGTCTGGAACCCGGTGTCCGAGCGCCGCCGCGGGCTGGGCGATCTGGTCGACTTCACGCTGACGCTGGAGCGCCCCGGCGGTGGCGGCGACGGCGACGTGTTGGCCGTGAGTTTCCCGGTTCGCCACGGCGAGGCGATCGATCCCGAGCTCGCCACCATCGGCGCCGCCTCCTACCAGATGCGCAAGCCCGACGCGCTGCGCGGCGCGGAACTGTGCTTCGGCAGCGAGAAGGGGCTGGAAGTCGCCATTCCGATGGTTGGCCGCGCCATCGGTCATCAAGCCATGGGCTGGCGTTTCCTGCACAATCCGGCCGAGCCCTTCGTCGGGGTGCGGTTCCATCTCGGCGCCCACGAGGGACCGCTCGATATCCGCATCGGGCGCGTGTTCGTGGGCATCGACTACGATCCCTACGCGTTCAATCCGAAGTTCGAGCTGATCGCGGCCCGGAGCGGGCGGCCCGATTTCGGCGGCGCCGCGCGCGAGATCGCCCTCGACTACGAACGCCAGGCCCGCGCCGCGGCGCGCGAGAACCGCTATATCGGCCACCAGTCCTTCGTGAAGCCCTTCTTCGTGCGGCGCGAGGGCGCGACCTCCTTTCCGATGCTGGTCGGCTCGTCCAACGCCATCAGCTGGTACGCCATCGACCCCTGGCACACGGCCGAATGGTACCGGTCGGAGGGCTATGTCGAGCCCGGCGACACGGTGTTCGATTGCGGCGCTCACGCCGGCCAGATGGGTCTGGTGTTCGCCAACGCCGCGGGCCCCGGCGGGCGGGTCTTCGCCTTCGAGCCCTTTCCGCAGAACTACCTGCAGCTGGAGGCGCAAGCCCGGCTGAACGGATTGCCGGATTTCCGGGTGACGCGGCTCGGCGTCGGCGCCCGGCGACAGACGATGAACGTGTCGGTGCTGGGCGCCTCGACGACCAAACTCGACTATTGCGCCGAATGGAAGGACGAGATCGCGCTCGAGGTGGCGCCGCTGGACGAGTTCGTCGAGGAGCGGCCGAACTTCATCAAGCTCGACGTCGAAGGCGCCGAGGTCGACGTCCTGAAGGGCGCCACACGGGTCATGCGCGAACTGCGGCCGCGCATGTCGATCGAGCTGCACACCTCGCTGATCGATCGCTTCGGCTACACGCTGACCGATTTCTTCGACGCCATTCCGGCCGATCTCTACCACGTCCACTGGCGTCCCAATTTCTGGGATCTCGGCTGGACCGAATGGAAACCGGGCGGTGAAAAGGACATCACGACGCACGTCGACGTCCGGTTGCTGCCGCGCTGAGCCGCAGCCGCGCCTACGATCGGCGGGTTCGTTTCAACCGCTGCACGGCCTCGTCGAGCGCCGAGAGGAAGCGCGACTTGTCGCGCTGCTGCATCGGCCTCGGCCCGCCGGTGATCTCGCCCATGGCACGCAGGTCCGACATCAGTTCGCGGCTGGCCATCGCCATGCCGATCGAGGCCGACGTGAAGGGCACGCCGGTATTGCCGATCACCGTGGCACCGGCCTTCAGGCAGCGGTCGGCGAGCGGAATGTCGGCGGTGATCACGATGTCGCCGGCGCCGACCCGTTCGGCGATCCAGTTGTCGGCGGCATCGAATCCGTCCGAAACGACGACCAGTTCGACTCGCGGGTCGCGCGGCGTGACCATGAACGAATTCGCAACGACCCGGACCTTCAGGCCGTAGCGCTCGGCCACCCGGTAGATCTCGGGCTTCACGGGGCAGGCGTCGGCGTCGATGTAGATGCCGATCGCGGGCGCTGCCGCCTTGTCGCTCACGACCCGGCGACCGGCGTCAGAACCGCGGCACGAAGCGGTCGCCGGCGTTGTCGATATGGCAGACGAAGGGCGCGCCGAAATGCGCCGGCATCAGCAACGCGCCGGTGCCGCAGCAATGCTCCAGCACCTTGCGACGGCTGGCGCGCGCGGTTTCGGCGTCGGCGCAAACGAAGCTGTTGACCTGCGGATAGTGGATCTGGAGCACGTGGTGCAGGATGTCGCCCGAGAACATCGCCTTGCCACCGGCCCCGGCGTCGAGCCGGATCGCCACCGTGCCCGGCGTGTGTCCGGGCGCCGGATCGATCGTCAGGTACTCGTCGATGGCGTGGGTGCCGTCGACCATCTGGGCCAGACCCGCCTCGACGATCGGCAACACGCTGTCGCGGTAGGAACCGTGGTTGGCCGGCCCCTCCTCGGGATCGTTGTCGACCCTGGTGAAATACTCGTAGTCGGCGCGGCTGAAGACGTAGCGGGCGTTGGGGAAGGTCGGCACCCAGCGGCCGTTCTCCAGCCGCGTGTTCCAGCCGACATGGTCGAGATGCAGGTGGGTGCACATCACCATGTCGACCTGCTCGGGCTTCACGCCGGCCTCGGCCATGCGCTCGAGGTAACGCGTCTCCATCATGTGCCATTGCGGCCGGGTGGGTCGCGACTTGTGATTGCCGGCGCAGGCGTCGATCAGGATGGTCTTGCCGCCGATCCGCAGCAGCCAGC
>CAMDVZ010000250.1 GCA_945878895.1 Caenispirillum bisanense
GCCATCGGCGTGACGAACACCGCGCGGTGGGGCCAGACGGCCTCGACCATGCGGCGCGCCACCGGCCCCGTCACTGTCGGTCGGGCTTCGCTCACCGGCGCGCGCAGGATCGGCAACTCGGCCACCAGGGTCGCCAGGATGTCGGCGAACCGGGCGATGGCGCGGGCGTGGGCTGCCTCGATTTCGACCGGCGTGCCCCACGCCTCGATCACCAGATCGATCGGGCCGTGCTGGAGATGCAGGCGGCCGTCGGGCAGACGCGCCGCCGCCGGTCCGCCGCCGCTCACGGTTCGCGTCGGTGCTCGACGTGGTCGAGCGCCAGAACGTCCTCGAGCGTCACGATGCGGTCTCCGTAACCGCCCAGCGCCTCGTAGTGGTCGCGCCGCAGGGTGAATTCCAGCGGCGCGACCAGCGCGGGCGTCGGCACCGATCCGAACGAGCGCTCGGGCATGCGCGTCACGTCGACCATGAAAGTGATGCCACCGCCTGGCCAGACATAGACCGGCGCGCCACCGCAGGTGACCCGGGTCAGCATGTCCTTGACCGACAGCGTCAGCCGCACCGGGTTCTCGGTGACGCCGGCCCGCAGCGACCCACCGGCCCCGGCCATGAACAACACCGTGCACAGCGCCGGCTCGCAATTCTCCGCGATGCGGTCCACCACCCTGCGCACGGCCGCCGGCATTTCCGATTCGACCGGCTTCAGCGCCGCGTCGAGCGTGAACCACGCCGCGTGCTCGCCGGTGGTCGACACCATCAGCAGCCGCAGGCCCGGCCAGGCGGTCTTCGGATCGATCCGCTCGACGATCTCCAGCGGGTCCGTCACGTTCGTGCCGCCCCAGCCGAGGCCCGGTTCGGCGACCTGGAAATAGCGGCCCGGCGTCGAGCGTCGGCCGCGCACCCGGATGCCGGCCGGCTTCATGTCGAGGAACTTGCCGCCCTGGTGTTCGCTGAGAACGCCCGTGATGTGGTCGTCGACCACGATCACCTCGTCGACATGGTCGCGCCATTGCGGCGCGAACATGCCGATGGCGGCCGAGCCGCAACCGACCCGCATGCGCTGCTCGGTCTTACCATCGACCACCGGCGCCGCTCCGGCCTGGACGATCACCGTCGCGCCGCCGTCGACCGTCAGTTCGACCGGCTCGCGATTGCACAGCGCCAGCATGGCCTCGCAGGTGGCGACACCCTCCTTTTTCGACCCGCCCGTCAGGTGGTGCACGCCGCCCAGCGACAGCATTTGCGAGCCATATTCGGCCGTCGTCACGTGCCCGACCGCCTCGCCACCGACCCGCACCGCCGCCTGCTCGGGCCCGAGATAGCGGTCGGTGTCGATCTTCACCTTGACGCCGCAGTAGCTGAAAATGCCCTCGGTCACGACGGTGACCATGTCGGCGCCGTCGACCGTGCTCGACACGATGAAGGGCGCCGGCTTGTAGTCGGGGTAGGTCGTGGTGGCGCCGATCCCGGTCACGACCATCGCGGGCTGGCGCACCAGCGCGCCCGACCAGTCGTCCGCCGCGCCCGCGAACGCCACGCGAGCCGCGTCGGGCCGGCGTTCCAGCACCACCAGCGGATCGACCCGCACCAGTTTGCCGGCTTCGTTGGCGTAGCGGTCGCAGGCGCCGGGCCGACCCGGCCGGATGCGGCACAGCACCGGACAGGCGTCGCAGCGGACCACGCCGCCGTCGGCCTCGGCTTTCGAAAGGGCGATATCGTCGCTCATGGCGTCATCCTACATCAACGACGACCAACGCGAACATGTCGTCCCGACGGCTTCCATCGACGCACGGCGAACCGACAAGGCGGTGCCGTCCGGACCACCGGGAAGAATTTGCCGTTGTCCCGGCATTGCCCCGACATCGGGCTGCCCGGTAGTCCGCGCCGGCCACGCCGCCGGGCGTGGCCCGAACGCGCCTGCCCGACGACGCGGAAGCAGGCATGAAAACCAAAACCTCGCTATCGTGGCCCCGACGGGACGGGGGACGCATGAGCTGGACGTTTTCGGATGCCATCGCCGCCGCCCGATGGGCTGGCCGGTGACTCCCGCGCTCGCCATCGCGCTGGGCACCACGATGCTGTGGGCGGTCTATATCGTGATGACCCGCTTCGCGCTGCACGACGGGCGGATCGATCCGTGGGCTTACACGCTGGTGCAGCTGTTCTCGGGCGGCCTGTTCATGGCGTGGCTGGGGCGGCGGGCGAAGGGCGACTGGGCCGGTCTGTTGGCGCCGCGCATGCTGGCCTACGGCGTGCTGCGGGTGGTGGTGCCGGGCGCCACGACGATGGCGCTGGTCCATCTGGCGGTGGCCCAGACCAGCCTGATCGGCAGCGCCAACATGGTTGTGGCCGCCGCGTTAGCCGCCGCCTTGCGCGGCCTGGTGCCGGGGCGTTCGGAGGTGGCGGGGCTGGCCGCCCTGGCGGCCGGAATCGGCGTGGTGATCGCCACCGCGCCCGGCGGTCTCGCCAATCCCGGCGTGTGGTGGGCGCTGCTGTCGGAATCGCTGGCGGTGCTGTCGGCCTACGTGATCGAGTTCCATCCGCGCAACCGCGACGACGACATCGCCGCCCGCAGCCGCTTCACCGGCGAGCTGCTGATCGTCACCTCGCTGGTGCTGGCGATCGCGTGGACCGCCGCCGGGATGCTCGGCCTGACCCGCTCGCCGTGGCAGGCGAGCGGCGGCGGCTTCGGCGATCCGGCGCTGTGGGGGTGGGGCATCGCCGCCGGCCTGCTGTTCCGCGGCCCCGGCACCTGGTCGGGCCTGTGGCTGATCCGCCATCTCGGCACCGCTGGCTTCATGATCTCGCTGTCGCTGCTGCCGGTGCTGGCGATCCTCGCCGAGCAGGCTGCGGCGCTGGCGGGCTGGATGGCCGTACCGCCGCTGCCGCCCAGCCTGTGGCTGGGGGCGGCCCTGATCGTGGCGGCGTCGGCCTGGCTGATGCGGCTACGGCTGCGCGGGCGCTAGGGGCCCGGGGCTCGGGGTGGCCGCAAGATAATTTCGATCGAAGGCCAATTATTGGCGGCGGATAAAATCGGAACCTCCGAATTCGGCCTCCCGGAGGCCCGACCCGGGTGCGATTCATAACTGGAAAACGCACCGTTCTTGCATCCTTTCGCGGCCGGAAAACCATGTCCGACGGGTTTTTCCGCCTTCCCGCACACTCGTTCCAGCGTGTCGTTTCGCGGACTCCGCCTGGCCGGTTCGGTCGTGGCCGCGCAAGGCGAGCGCCGGGCCACGACCCGCCCCGTGCCGGCGCTCTTCCGTGCCGAACCGCCCGCGGGTTGACCCGTGGCCGGGGGCTCCTTAAGTGAAGGCCGCCTGGCGCCGGCCCCGTCCGCGCCCTCCCCGTTGCTTCGACAGATCGCCCCATGCTCAACGATTTCGCCAAACCCCAGACCGCCGATCCGGCGATGGACGCCCCCGAGGCGACCTCGCCGCTCGACATTCCGGAATGGACCGACGCCGGCAACGTACTCGACCCCGCCCGCGTCATCCGCGAGGCCGCCGACGCGAAAATCGCGGGGCTCGAAAAGGAGCTGGCCGACACCAAGGACAACTGGATCCGCGCCGTCGCCGACGCCCAGAACGCCCGTCGGCGGGCCAGGATCGACGTCGAGGAAGCCTACAAGTTCGCCATCGTGCGCTTCGCCAAGGAACTGCTGTCGGTGTCGGACAATCTTGCCCGCGCCATCGCCGCGGCGCCGCCGGCCGCCGATCTCGACGAGAAGACCCGCAACGTGCTGGTCGGCGTCGAGGCGACGGGGCGCGAGTTGGCGGCCGCGCTGGAGCGCAACGGGGTGCGCAAGATCGCCGCCCAGGACGCCGTGTTCGATCCCCAGCTGCACCAGGCCGTCAGCGAAGTGCAGGATCCGTCGCGTTTCAACAACACCGTCGCCCAGGTCTACATGGACGGCTACACGATCAGCGACCGCCTGCTGCGCGCCGCCATGGTCGTGGTCGCCAAAGGCGGCCCGTCACCGCCCGCGCCGCAGCCGGAATCGCCGGCGGCCGAGACCGAACCAGCGGCATAGCGGCCAAACGGCCGGATCGCCGGTTCCATCGCTTCAGGGCCGTTTTCCGGAACCGCGGCGGCGGATCGGCGCCACGGCCGAGGTACCGCGCCCGGCAGGCGGCCAACCGAGCGACAAGCACCTGGCGTTGTCGGGCCGTGTTCAGCCCGACGGTGCCGTCGTTACCCGTCGCAGGGTCAGGTTGAGCCGCCCGCCGCCCTCGAGCAGGGTGCTGGTGCCGGGGTAGATGCGGTCGACGCCGTGGAACCACAGGCGGGATTCGCCCTCCAGAACGACCACGTCGCCGCTCGACAGGCGCAGCGAGCGGGTCGGGTGCTTGCGGGTGGCGCCGCCGACCCGGAACAGGGCCTGGTCGCCCAGCGACACCGAGACCACGGGAGCGGAGAAATCGCCCTCGTCCTGGTCGACATGCAGGCCAAGGCGGGAACCGGCGTCGTAGCGGTTGATCAGGCAGGCCTCGGGCCGGTACGGCAAGCCGGTGACGGTATCCCGGAGGGCGATCAGCGCGTCCGGAATCGCGGGCCATGGTCGCCCGGTTTCGGGGTGGCGGTCGGCGTAGCGATAGCCGGCGCGGTCGGTCAGCCAGCCCAGCGGACCGCAATTGCTCATGCGGACCGACATGGTCTTGTCGCCGCCGGGCATCGTCGGGCGGTAGAGCGGCGCCTCGGCCAACAGCGCGTGGATCCGATCCCGCAGGGCACGCTGGGCGGCGAGGTCGAGGTGGCCGGGCAGCAATCGCATGACCGCAAGGTTACCACGCCCGCCGCTGGCCCGGATATCCGCCGCCGGGCCGGGAAATCGCCAGCCATGCGCCGCCAAACGGTCGATATCGCCAAAAAGCCGGGCTCCGGGAGCATGGAGACCGTTGCGATGGCCTTGCCACACCCTATATAGCCCTTTGCACAGACGGGATTTTCCCCGAACGAGCATATTGAACAATTCCGGGGGTCGCCCGGGCGCCGTCAGGGCCCAGCGAACCCGCCGCACTGGAGAGGCACGACTATGGCCAAAGTCATTGGAATCGATCTCGGTACGACCAATTCCTGCGTCGGCATCATGGAAGGCAGCGACCCCCGGGTGATCGAGAACGCCGAGGGCGCCCGCACCACCCCCTCGATGGTTGCCTTCGCCGAGAGCGGCGAGCGTCTGGTCGGCCAGGCCGCCAAGCGCCAGGGCGTCACCAACCCGATGCGCACGCTGTACTCGGTCAAGCGCCTGATCGGCCGCCGTTTCGACGACCCGATGGTCCAGAAGGAAGCCAGCCTGGTCCCCTTCAAGATCGTCAAGGGCCCCAACGGCGACGCGTGGGTCGACATCGACGGCCAGACCTATAGCCCCAGCCAGATCGCCGCCTTCGTCCTGATGAAGATGAAGGAGACCGCCGAGTCCTATCTCGGCGAGCCCGTGACGCAGGCCGTGGTCACCGTGCCGGCCTACTTCAACGACGCCCAGCGCCAGGCCACCAAGGACGCCGGCCGGATCGCCGGTCTCGACGTGCTGCGCATCATCAACGAGCCGACCGCGGCCGCGCTCGCCTACGGCCTCGACAAGAAGAAGGCCGGCCTGATCGCCGTCTACGATCTCGGCGGCGGCACCTTCGACATCTCCGTGCTGGAGATCGGCGATGGCGTGTTCGAGGTCAAGGCGACCAACGGCGACACGTTCCTCGGCGGCGAGGATTTCGACAAGCGCATCATCGACTATCTGGCGAACGAGTTCAAAAAGGACACCGGCATCGACCTGCGTGGCGACAAGCTGTCGCTGCAGCGCCTGAAGGTGGCGGCCGAGAAGGCCAAGATGGAGCTGTCGAGCAGCAAGGAAACCGAGATCAACGAGCCGTTCATCACGGCCGACGCCTCGGGCCCCAAGCACCTCGTGCTCAAGCTCTCGCGCGCCAAGCTCGAATCGCTGGTCGACGACCTGATCCAGCGCACGCTGGAGCCTTGCCGCGCCGCCCTGCACGACGCGGGCGTCAATGCTGGCCAGATCGACGAGGTCATTCTCGTGGGCGGCATGACGCGCATGCCCAGGGTCGTGGAGGCGGTGAAGCAGTTCTTCGGCCGCGAACCGGCTCGCAACGTGAACCCCGACGAGGTGGTGGCGATCGGCGCCGCCGTCCAGGGCGCGGTGCTGAAGGGCGAGGTCAAGGACGTCCTGCTGCTCGACGTGACGCCGCTGTCGCTGGGCATCGAGACGCTGGGCGGCGTGTTCACCCGCCTGATCGAGCGCAACACCACCATCCCGACCAAGAAGAGCCAGACCTTCTCGACCGCCGACGACAACCAGACGGCCGTCACCATCCGCGTCTTCCAGGGCGAGCGCGAGATGGCGGCCGACAACAAGATGCTGGGCCAGTTCGATCTGGTCGGCATTCCGCCCTCGCCGCGCGGCGTGCCGCAGATCGAGGTCACCTTCGACATCGACGCCAACGGCATCGTCTCGGTCACCGCCAAGGACCGCGCCACCGGCAAGGAACAGCAGATCCGCATCCAGGCGTCGGGCGGCCTCAGCGAGGCCGAGATCCAGAAGATGGTGAAGGAAGCCGAGGCGCACGCCGGCGACGACAAGAAGAAGCGCGAGCTGGTCGACGCGCGCAACCAGGCCGAAAGCCAGGTGCATGCCACCCAGAAGAACCTGACCGAGCACGGCGACAAGGTGCCGGTCGAGGACAAGACCGCCATCGAGGGCGCCATGGAGGCGCTGAAGTTGGTGCTCGAGAGCGACGACGTCGAGGTCGTGAAGTCGAAGACCAACGACCTCGCCCAGGCCGCCATGAAGCTCGGCGAGGCGATGTACAAGCAGCAGCAGGCCGACGCCGCGACCGGCGCCCAGGCCAACGCTGCCGCCGGCCCCGGCGCGGCGGCGAACAAGGACGAGAAGGTGGTCGACGCCGACTTCGAGGACGTCACCGACAAGTCCAAGAAGAAGGCCGGCTAGGCCGATCCGGAGACCGGGCATGGCCGCCGATCCGATGCGACAGCGCACGGACGGCGGCCGGCTTTTTCCGGGTCGCCGCGTCGCCGCGCGACGC
>CAMDVZ010000251.1 GCA_945878895.1 Caenispirillum bisanense
TGGTTGTCGGAGCGCGCCGATGTGGTGGTGCGCTTCCAGGGCGGCCACAACGCCGGCCACACGCTGGTGATCGGCAACCAGACCTACAAACTCTCGCTGCTGCCCTCGGGCGTCGTGCGCAAGGGCAAGCTGAGCGTCATCGGCAACGGCGTCGTGGTCGATCCGTGGCATTTCCTCGCCGAGATCGACAAGCTCCAGGGCCAGGGCGTCTCGGTGACGCCCGAGACCCTGCGCATGGCCGCACACGCCGTGCTGATCCTGCCGCTGCACCGCGATCTCGATGGCTGGCGGGAAGATCTGCCCGGCGTCATCAAGCTCGGCACGACGCGGCGCGGCATCGGCCCCGCCTACGAGGACAAGGTCGGCCGCCGTGCCATCCGGGCCGGTGACCTCGCCGAGCCGGACATGCTGGGCCGCAAGATTCACACCCTGCTCGCCCACCACAACGCCTTGCGGATCGGCCTCGGAAAACCGCCGGTCGACCCCAACCAGTTGATGGCGAGCCTGATGGAGGTGGCACCCCGCGTGCTGCCCTTCGTCGAGGATGTCTGGCAGCGCCTCGACGGCTTGCGCAAGGCCGGCAAGCGCATCCTGTTCGAGGGTGCCCAGGCCACGATGCTCGACATCGACCACGGCACCTATCCCTACGTGACCTCCTCCAACACGGTCGCCGCCCAGGCCATGATCGGCAGCGGCATGGGCAACGGCAGCGTCGGCCACGTGCTCGGCATCGCCAAGGCCTACACCACCCGCGTCGGCGACGGCCCGTTCCCGACCGAACTGTTCGACGACATCGGCAAGGGGCTGGGCGAACGCGGCGCCGAATTCGGCACCGTCACCGGCCGACCGCGCCGCTGTGGCTGGTTCGACGCCGTCCTGCTGCGCCAGGCCGTGACGCTCAACGGCATCGACGGCATCGCGCTCACCAAGCTCGACGTGCTCGACGGCATGAAGGAGCTCAAGGTCTGCGTCGGATACCGGCTGGGCGGCCAGACCATCGACCGTTTCCCGACCACGATGGGCGCCCAGGCCGCCATCGAGCCGGTGTACGAGACGCTCGAAGGCTGGTCCCAGAGCACGCGCGGCGCGCGCAGCTGGGGACAATTGCCGGCCGCCGCCATCAAGTACGTGCGCCGCGTCGAGGAGCTGATCGGCGCACCCGTGACGCTGCTCTCGACCAGCCCCGAGCGAGACGACACCATCCTGATGCGCGACCCCTTCGCCGACTGAGCCGGGCGCGAACGAGGCCGGGCAGGCGGCGTGTCCGGCATACACCCCCCACCGTCGGCGAAACGCCGGACAAGGTCGATTTCGGCCGGATATGCGTGAATCCGGCCGGACAAGCCGTCGGAACGCCGGACAGACCGCGATGTCGGCCGGACAAATCACCCGGTTCGGCCGGACAAGGGCCGGACAAACCGCCCCGCGTGGCCGGACGGCGGTCGGACAATCCACGGCGCCGGACGGAATTTCGACAACATTGATGGCTGTAAACGCCGGATTCACGGGCGTGAATCCGGGGCGCTGGCATGCGCGCGCGGCGGGTCGGCCGCCGACATCCATGCGGCGCGACGGGCGTGATGCGTGAAAGGGCTTGACGTTTTTCATGCATTGATTATATATAGAGAAATTCGTTGAATTCAAGAGATAATCCTCGGCTGGGATTGGAGGCGCGTCATGGTTATCGAACGGTTGGACGTTGTCGGGTGGCCCGGCGTGGGTCGTCGGGGCGGTGTGTGCCGGGCCGGAGGCGCGACCATTGCGCTTGATCGGAGGCGACCATGGGCGCGGTGGCGAACGGCGCCGGCTGACGCCGAGGCGTCGGGATCGCCACGCCCGTCCGGATACGGCGAACGCGGTTGCTATGCCTTGGCCGCGTCCAGAATCGCGGTGAACCAGGGCAGCGAGCGCACGGCGTCGAGGTCCGTGTCGCTCGCCAGATGCGCCCGCGTCGGAAGGCGGCCATGGGCTCCCGATGATTCGAGAAAGCCTCGGGCGGCGTCGGGGTCGCCGCGAAGGCTGGCGACGCAGGCGCGGTTGTAGTCGCCGGAACCGGCGGAGATCGCGCTGGCTTGCGCGGCCTTCTGGTCGGCTTCGGTGAACAGTCGATCAGCCTCGGCGCTGGATTTGGTCTTGGCGTGATCGACCAGGGTGGCGGCCCAGTGTCTGAGAGTTTCTTGGTCGTCGGGCTTGATGGCGAGGGCGGCGGCGTACTTCTGGCCTGCGAGGTCGAACAGGCGGTCGGCCTCGTCGCCGGATTTGGTCCTGGCTTGATTGGCGAGGGCGATGCCCCAGTTGTGGAGCGCCTCGTGTTTGTCGGGCTTGATGGCGAGGGCGGCGGCGTACTTCTTTCCGGCGAGATCGAACAGGCGGTCGGCCTCGGCGCCGGATTTGGTCTTGGCCTGGTCGGCGAGGGCGACGCCCCAGTTGTTGAGAGCCTCGTGCATGTCGGGCTTGATGGCGAGGGCGGCGGCGTACTTCTGGCCGGCGAGATCGAACAGGCGGTCGGCCTCGTCGCCGGATTTGGTCCGGGCTTGATTGGCGAGGGCGATGCCCCAGTTGTTGAGAGCTTCGTGTTTGTCGGGCTTGATGGCGATGGCGGCGGCGTGCTTCCGGCCTGCCTCCGCGTACAAGCGGTCGGCTTCGGCGCCGGTCGTGGTCTTGGCCTGATCGCGAAGTCCGTTGCCTTTGATCGTGAACGACCAGCTGACGTTGTCGACTGCCTCTTTTGGTACGGAACCCGGATCGGCTTCGTATCGGGCGACGATCGCGTCGTGATCGCCGGCCAGAAAGCGGTCGAGCACGAAGGATGCTTCGCTCTTCGCGGTATCCGCCGACGGAGCGGGACCTGATGCAAGCGCGGCCGGCGGCTCGAACTGCGCGACCGCCGCGGTGATCCATGCCTTCGGCTGGACGAGAGGGTGCGCGGCTCCGCTCGCGCCGCCAGCCATGCCTGTCGTGGGAAAGTCCTGCACCAGCGTCTCGTAGACGGATGCGAGGTGGGTGAAGGGCGTCGCGAAGATCGGTGGCGGGAAGCATTTCGAGCGTTGGGCCAGTTCGATGAAGAACTCGTCGGCGCCGGCGGCTTCGACGAAGGACCCTGATCTGGCCGATGTCAGCAGGTCGGCCGCGGCGCCCGTCGGTGGGCTGGAGCCCGTCCGTCCGATCCAGTACAGGCCGTTGGCGAAGCTCGTGATTCCGGCAAGGGCCGTCACGACGGGATCGTTGACGCCGCTGTAGCCGACGACAATCCAGAGACGATCGCGGCCGGCATCGCCGAACACCGGCGCAAGCTTGGCGGCGTGTGTCTCCACCTGTTCCCTGGTGTGGAGATGGACGAAGCCCGATTGCTGGCCGTGCAGATAGAACACGGCGCGGTCGGCCACGTGCGAGGCGTCGAAAATCTGCGATGCCGCGAAATCGTAGACTCCGGGAAAGACGTCGAGCAGCGCGCAGGCGCGGACGATCAGCGGATCAAAATTGACGGTCAGGACCCGGTCGACGATGCCTGCCTTGATCAGGCAGGCGATTCCGATGTGCGCCCAGTTGATGCGCGCCTTGTCGACATATCCGGCCATCAAATCCTGACGCTCGCGCGGCGGGAGGCGGGCCATGCACTCCTGATAGCCCGGCGCGGCGCCGCCGGCCGCCAACCTGGCCGCTTCGAATGCCTTTGGTCGCTGTTTCTCGATTTCTTTCACGATCCCCGCTGCGGAGGGAATGCCGGCGCTGACCGAGCAGCCCGCGCCGATCAACAGGCTGACCTTCCGGTTTCTCGCGCCGGCGTTCGCGACGGCCTCGAAGACCTCCGGGAGGGTTGCTGTTTGCATGGGGTGCCGGCTCCGTGGACGCGATCCGGCGACGATCCTATCCGACGGCGGGTGGAAGTCGACTGCCGATCAACGGGTCTTTCGCGTCGGCCGGGGCGCGAGGGGACGCGATTCGAGGGTTGCGATTCGCTGCAAAAGGCTGCGGAATCGTGTTTTCGCTCAGCTTTATGCGTGAAAATTGGGGATTCCGCGTGCTTGGTTGCTGGACCGGATCGCGTCGTGTTTTGATGATCAACTCGTTGTAAATATTGGGAAAATTCGGCGAGAGACGGCGCGAATCGGGAAGTCCGCATGTCGTGCGAATCGCATGCGAAATGCACCGGAATGTCGCGATTTGCACCGGTTTGCGTCGGGAATTGCCGGGATTCGCACGCCTTTGGTCGGGTTCGTGGCGGCGATTGTCGCCCTTGTCGTCGGTGCCGTCCGCGCGAGTTTATCCGGATGAAATTGGCCGGGCCTGGCGGGGTGGCGTCGCGCTCAGGCCACCAGCAGGTCGAGGGTGATGCCGAGTGCCGTCGCCAGCCGGGTCATCGTCGCGACCGAGCCGGCGCGGGTGCCGTTCTCCAGCTGCGTGACGTAGGAGGCGCTCTTGCCGGCGTTGCGGGCAAGCGTGGGGATCGAGAGCTTGCGATGCAGGCGCCAGGCGCGCAGCGGCGAGAGGCCGTCGAGGGAGGTCATTTTCACGACCGCCAGCGGGATGGTCGACTCGGCGCCGGCGCGGATGCGGGCCAGCGTCTTGCGCGCGGCGCGCAGGTCGGGGTCGTCGCGGGCGTCGCGGGCGACGAGGCGGTCGTAGTCGGCCCTCGGCAGGATCACCATTTCCTCGCCGCCGGGGGTCGTGAAGGAACTGACTTTGTCCATGTCGGCCTCTACCTGTAAACTTCGCGCCGATGACCGATGCGGACCACGGTCAATACGATCCCGTCCTCGGTGAACAGAATCCGGTAGTCGCCGACCCGTAGCCGAAGGAGCGGGTCGCCCTTCAGCCGCTTGACCTGTCGCGGCATCGACCGAGGATCGGCGGCGTAGGCTTCGAGTTTCTCGACGATACGCGCGCGCTCGACGCGGTGAATGGCGTCGAGTGCCTTGACGGCGTCGCGGGAGAAAACGATCTCCATGAGCGCGAACATAGTGCGGAAAGCATTTCATCGCAACAGGAACGATGCGAATTGCATCCAGATCGTGCCGTGTGCCGGCGCGGTCCGCGGTTCGCGAACCGATCCTCAGGCGGCCTTCGGCGGACGGGCGCGGCCGACGCGCGCGATCTGGGCGGGGTCGTGCATGGCTTGCCACAGATCGGACCGGCGTTGCATGTTGAGCCAGAATTCCGGGCCGTTGCCGAACACGCGCGCCAGGATCAGCGCCGTCGCCGCCGTGACCGACCGGTGGTCGTTGCACAATTCGTTGACGTGCTTGCGCTGCACGCCCATCGCCTCGGCCAGCGCGCCCTGGGTCAGCCCGAGCGGTTGCATGAACTCCTCGACGAGAATTTCGCCGGTCGTCGCCGGCTTGCGCCTGGTGATCAGCATCGCGTGCCTCATCGGTAGTCGTGATTGTCGAGATGTCGCGGGCCTCGCCCCGGGCGCCGCCGACGCGACCAGCCGACCTCACCGGTTCCGGCGGCGGGGCGCTCGATCCAGCGTGTCGGCGGCGGCCGGCGGTTCGCGTTTCGCCGCGTCGAGGAACGGCAGCAGGTCGGCCGGGCGCGCGGCGCCAGCGCGGCGGCCGAGGAAGTCCGCCGCCGTCTCGACGGCGCCGATCTTTTGCGCCACCGCGACGGAAATCCACTGGTTCAGCGAGACCCCGTCCTCGCGCGCGAGTCGCTGGGCGGCTTCCTTCACCGACGTCGGCAGCTTCAATGGATAGGACGTCTTGCTCATTGTCGCATCTCCCGCATCGACCTGCCGGGTCGCCTGGAATGGCGAACGCGCGGACCTTGTCGATGGTGGCCGCCATCGGCGGAGCGCCGCGAGAAAGCGCATGCCGTGGCAGTCTCTATTATAGGTCGAGACCGCGCGACGCGCACGGCATTCAACGCCCGGCGAAATCGTGTTTGACCACGCGTCGCCGATCGAGCCCCGACCTGTCATCCCGAGCAACGCCGAGGGATCTTTGGGCGGCATCGATGGCGGCGCGGTCGGTTGCAAACGAAGCGGAAAGGTCCCTCGCCGGGCCCAGGATGACAGAAATGGTGAAGCGACGACAGAGGCGTCGAGCCGACGACGGAGGCGGTGACTCGGGGACCGAGGTCGCGTCGTCGAAAGGTCCCTCGGCTTCGCTCGGGATGACACGAGGGGCGTAGTCCGGCGCTTTCCGCCGCCGGGATCGCGGCCGGCGTGTCGGGGCGCGTCCCCGCAATTACCCGCCATCCGCCGGGCCGGGCATGGCAGAGTGACCGCCATGACGAGCAGCCTGTCGCGCCGTGCCGCCTCGCTCCTGTCCGCCGCGTCGTTGGTGCCGGCGCTGGCGTGGTCCGGCGCCGGTTTCGCGCAGGGCCACGACCGGCCGCCCGCGCTGGGGCGCGAAATCGACCGGCGCGGGTTCGGGCCGACCACGACCGTGCTGAAGCTGGCGTGGAGTCGCGACGGCCGGACGCTGGCCATCATGAACGACAATTTCCGCGTCGCGCTCTACGACGTCGAGCGTCGCGTCGAGGTCTGGGAGCAGGCCTGGGTCGGCCTCGGCCGGCGGCCGCCGGACATCGCCTTCGTCGGCAAGCCGGGGATGCTGGCGACCTCGACCGGTGGCAGGCCGCGCACGCTGGACGGCGGCCCGCTCGCGGCGCTCTACCTGCGCGACGGCAGCGATGGCAGCCTCGCGCGCCGGGTCGAGGCCGGTTCGGCGACGGCGGATCGACAGGTCGTATCGCACGGGCTTGGTTGGTCGACCGACGGTACCGTGCTCGGCGTGCATCTCGACGACGGTGGCATTGCGCTGCACGACGCCGCGACGCTCGCGTTCGATCGCGTCGTCGGCAAGAGTCTCGACGGGCGCGGTCTTCCCGCCCTCGTCAAACGCAGCGCCATCGATGTCGGCCGCGACCGGGTCGTGCTGACCCTCGCGGATGCCCGCGCGCCGCTGCGTCCCGACGGCGTCGGTGGCCAGCTCCAGATCTGGCGGCTCTCGACCAACGAGCGGCTGGCGACCGTCGATACCTTCCGGACCGGCGTCGAGAGTCTGGCGATCGATCCCGCGACTGGCCACGCGATCGTCGGTG
>CAMDVZ010000252.1 GCA_945878895.1 Caenispirillum bisanense
CGTCGCGACGCGAGCCATCAGCGGCCCAGCGAAGCGAGATGCCCTGTCTGTCGATCATGCCCTCGCTGTTAAGGCAGTACTCCGGGTCACGGAAGCCGGTCCGCCCGAGTCACTCCGCCGCAGCCCAACCGTCAGGCAGATTCACTTAATCTTGGCGGCTGTCCTTACTGGAACAAGCCGGACGGAACTGACATCGAGATCGACGTGGTGGCCTGCGACGAAGATCGGAAAGTCGTCCGCTTTGGTTCGTGCAAGCGGGCGCCGGAACGGCACGACCTCGGCGTGTTCGAAGGGCACGTCGGGCGTTATCTCCACAGGGCCGAGGGGCGCCGTTTCACCGGCTGGACGCACGAGAAGGCGCTATATAGTCCCGCGTTCGAACCGGCGCGGCGGGGGGCCCTCCAACGTCGCGGCTATCTCGTCCACGATCTGGCGGATTTCGCGGCGTGGCTGGCGCCGACGGACTGACGGCCGGTCCGGCGCCGGGCGCCCGCGATGCAGAATTGGCCCCGACGCCTCCACGCCTCCGACGACGCGAGACGCGCCGGAGGAAAGCCGGTCATGGAACGGCACTGCCTTCGGCGGCTCGACACTGCCGTGATATAGTCCGGCCATGACCGATGACCGCCTCGCCCTCGCGCCGCTTGCCAGCGCCGCGGCGACTCTCCGCACCGTCATGGAAATGGCGCCGCGAACCATGGTCGTTCGCGACTCGATCATCAAGCGGTTCGAGTTCACGTACGAGCTGTCGTGGCGGGCAATGCGCCGGGCCTTGGAGGCTCATGGCACGGCCGTCGATGCGTTTTCGCGACGCAATTTGTATCGCGAGGCCGCGCGGTTCGGGTTGATCGACGATCCCGAGACGTGGTTCGAATACCACGCGGCCCGCAACCTCGCCTCTCATACCTGCAACGAAGACATGGCGGTGCGCGTGGTCGCGATGATGGAGGGGTTCCTGCCAGCCGTCGAGCGGCTGCTGGCGGCGCTCGCGAAATTCGATGTCGATCCAGCTTGAACCCCGACACCTCGCCGAGGTGAAGCGGCTGCTCGCGACCCATGCGCCGGAGGCGCGCGTCTGGTGCTTCGGGTCGCGCGCGAAGGGGAAGGCGAAGCGTTTCAGCGACCTCGATCTCGTCCTTGAAATGGACGGCGGGGTGCCGACGAAGACGTTGCTCGGTTTGTACGCGGCATTCTCGGACGGCGACCTGCCCATCAAAGTGGATGTGCTCGATTGGGCGGGCCTCGATCCGGAGTTCCGGGAGATCATTGCGTCGCACCGGGTGCCCCTGTAGGCGCCGGCTGCCGCCATGCTAGACAGCCGCATGGACACCCTGCCGCCGCCTGCCCCCGATCTCGCCGCCGCCGAGGCGAAGCTGCACAGCGTGTTCGGTTTCGCCGGCTTCCGGCCCGGCCAGGGCGAGATCGTCAACGCCATCCTCTCGGGCGAGAACGTGCTGGCGGTGATGCCGACCGGGGCCGGCAAGTCGCTGTGCTACCAGCTGCCCGCCATCGTGCGGAACGGGCTGACGGTCGTGGTGTCGCCGTTGATCGCGCTGATGCGCGACCAGGTCGCCGCCATGCGCACGCTCGGCATCGAGGCCGCGGCGATGAATTCCGCCAACTCGATGGACGAGAACCGCGCCATCCGCGCCAAACTGCGCGACGGCGAGCTGTCGCTGCTCTACTGCTCGCCCGAACGGCTGGCGCAGCCCGACGCCATCGAGCTGCTGCACGATTCCGGCGTGCGCCTGCTGGCGGTCGACGAGGCGCATTGCGTCTCCAAGTGGGGCCACGATTTCCGCTCCGACTATCTGGGTCTTGGCGACGTGCGCCGCGCGCTCGACGACGTGCAGACGGTTGCCTTCACCGCCACGGCCGACGCCGCCACCCGCGACGAGATCGTGGCGCGCCTGTTCGCCGGGCCGCCGCGCGTCTTCGTGCAGGGCTTCGACCGGCCGAACCTGCGCCTCGCGATGGCGGCCAAGGACAATCCGCGCCGCCAGCTGGTGTCGTTCGTGCGCGCGCACGCGGGCGACAGCGGCATCGTCTATTGCAGTTCGCGCCGCAAGCCCGCGGAGCGGGCCGAGACCCTGGTCGGCGAGGGCGTCAACGCGGTGCCCTATCACGCCGGAATGGCCGCCAACGACCGCAGTCGCAACCAGGACCTGTTCCAGCGCGAGGACGGCGTGGTGGTCGTGGCGACAATCGCCTTCGGCATGGGCATCGACAAGCCCGACGTGCGCTTCGTTGCCCACGCCGACCTGCCCAAGGACATCGAGGGCTACTACCAGGAGATCGGCCGCGCCGGTCGCGACGGGCTGCCGGCCGACACGCTCACCCTCTACGGTCTCGACGACATGCGCATCCGGCGCCTCCAGATCGATGAAAGCCCGGCCGACGAGGACCAGAAGCGGGCCATGCGCCAGCGACTCAACGCGCTGGTAACCTTGTGCGAGGCGCCGCGCTGCCGTCGCCAGACGCTGCTGGCCTATTTCGGCGAGGCGGGTGCCGAGCCGTGCGGCAACTGCGATCTCTGTGCCGACGGCGCCGCGGTGGTCGACGGCACGATCGACGCGCAGAAGGCACTGTCGGCGATGGTGCGCACCGGCGAGCGTTTCGGTACCGAGCACCTGGTGTCGCTGCTGACGGGCGAGGCGACCGAGAACATCGCCAAGTTCCGCCACGACCAGCTGCCGACCTTCGGTGTCGGCAAGGAGCGCGACAAGAAGCAGTGGCGCGCCATCTTCCGCCAGGTCAACGCGCTGGGGCTCGCGACCATGGAGATCGCCGAATATGGCCGCTGGGCGGTCAGCGAGAGCGGCTGGTCGGTGCTGCGCGGCCAGGCGAAGGTGGAGATGCGCGACGTCCGGCTGGCGCCCGCGGAAAGCAAGCGGGCCGACCGCAAGGCGCGCACCGCCGCGGTTGCCGCGTCGGGCGACACCGACGAGCGGCTGCTCACGGCGCTGAAGCAGGCCCGCATGCGGATATCGCGCGATCTTGGCCTGCCCGCCTACATGGTGTTCGCCGACCGTACCCTGATAGAGTTCGCCCAGCGCAAGCCCGCGACCGCCGACGAGATGGCGACCTGCCACGGCGTCGGCCAGGCAAAGCTGGCACGCCACGGCGCGGCGTTCCTGGAAGTGATCCGCTCGGCCTCGTGAAGCCGCGCAACAACCTGTTGCGCGCGCGGCGGCGGTCGGCGATGTGTCCTCTTCGCGCCGCGACCGGGTAGTTCCACGTGCTTGTCATTTTCGATTGCGACGGCGTCCTCGTCGACACCGAGCCGCTGGCCAACCAGGCGTTCTCGCGCTCGCTCGGCCGGCTCGGGCTCGACTGGGACGTCGCGGAGACCATGCGGCGCCTGATGGGACGCTCGATGAAGGGCTGCGTCGAGATCGTCGAACGCGAGCTCGGGCGTCCGGTGCCGGGCGATTTCGTCGAGGGCTTGCAAATCGAGACGTTCCAGGCCTTTCGCGACGCGCCGCTGCGGGCCATCGCCGGGGTCGCCGAAGCCATCGACGCGATCGTGGCGGCTGGTACGCCGGTCTGCGTCGCCTCTTCTGGCGACGTCGCGAAGATGAGGCTGACGCTTGGCCTGACCGGCCTGTGGGAGCGGTTCGACGGGCGCATCTACTCGGCCAGCATGGTGGCGCGCGGCAAACCGTTCCCCGACCTGTTCCTGCACGCGGCGGGGCAAATGGGCGTCGCGGCGGCGGAGTGCGTCGTGATCGAGGATTCGGTGCCAGGAGTAGCCGCCGCGCGGGTTGCCGGCATGCGGGCGCTTGCCTACGCGGCAGCACCCTACGCCGACCGCGCCGGCCTCGCGGCGGCCGGTGGTGAATTGTTCGACGACATGGCGCGATTGCCCGGCCTGCTCGGTGTCGGAGGCACATCGTGACGGCGCTGGTCATCTTCGACTGCGACGGCACGCTGATCGACACCGAACGGCTCTACAACAGGGCGTGGGCGGAGACGCTGAACGGCTTCGGGCTGCCGTGGACGGCGCGGGATTCGGCGAACCGGCTGATGGGGCGGCCTTTGCCCGACTGCTACGCTATCATCGAAGCGGCGCTGGGCCGCAAGCTGCCGGCCGATTTCCAGACCCGCGTGTTCGCCGTCACCGACCGGCTGATGGCGGGCGAGGGCGTCGCGCCCATGCCCTATGTCGCGGCAACGTTCGATCGCCTGCCACATCCGAAGTGCGTGGCATCCTCGGGCCTGCTCGATCATGTCGTCAAACATCTGCGCAACACCGATCTGATGCGCCATTTCGGCGAGGACAAGGTTTACGTCGCGGCCATGGTGCCGCGCGGCAAGCCGGCTCCCGATCTGTTCCTGCACGCCGCCGGTCGGATGGGCGCGGCGGCGGGCGATTGCGTGGTGATCGAGGATTCGGTGCCGGGCGTGATGGGCGGCCGGGCGGCGGGCATGCGGGTGCTGGGCTACGCCAACCCCAACAACGACGCCGACGCGTTGCGCGCCGCCGGCGCCGAGCTGTTCGAGGACATGCGCGAGCTGCCGCGCCTGCTCGGCGCGCCCACGACGGAGAGGCATCGATGACCGGGTTGCCACGCCACGTTCCCGGCCTTGCCGGTTCCCTGTGGAGCGCGACGGCGCCGACCGCGCCCGATCTGCCTGCCCTCGACGGCGACATCCATGCCGACGTTGTCGTGGTCGGCGGCGGCTTCACCGGCCTGTCGACGGCGTTGCACGCGGCCGAAGCAGGGCTGTCGGTGGTGCTGCTGGAAGCCGGAGAAATCGGCAGCGGCGCCTCGGGCCGCAATGGCGGCCAGGTGATCCCCGGCGTCAAGCTCGATCCCGACGATCTGGAGCGTACATTCGGCAGCGACCTCGGCGGGCGCATGACGCGCCTGGTGGGCGGGGGAGCCGATCTGGTGTTCGATTTGATCCAGCGACACGGCATCGATTGTCCATGGCGGCAGGATGGCTGGATCCAGGGCGCGCACTCGACCATCGCGTTGCCCAGTGTCCTGAAACGGGCCGAGCAGTGGATCGCGCGAGGCGTACCGGCGGACATTCTCGATCGCGCCGCCATCGCCGCCGAGACCGGTCACGACACCTATGTCGGGGGCTGGATCGACCGCCGCGCCGGCCAGGTCAACCCGCTCGCCTACGCGCGTGGCCTGGCGCGCGCCGCCGTCGGGCGCGGCGCCCGGTTGTTCGTCCAGTCGCCCGCGACGGCGATCGGCAAGCACGCCGAGGGCTGGAAACTCGCGACCGCGAAGGGCAGCGTCGTCGCTGCGCAAGTGGCTTTGTGCACCGACGCCTACAGCGGCGCGCTGTGGCCGGGATTGCGCGTGGCGCAGGTGCCGGTCAACAGCGTGCAGGTGGCGACCGTGCCGCTCGGGCACAATCTCCGTTCGCGCATCCTGCCCAACGGCGTCGTGGTCTCCGAGACCCGCAAGCTCGCCTGGTACTATCGCCTCGATGCCGATGGCCGCTTGCTGATGGGTGGTCGCGGACCGCTGGGCGAGCAGGTCGGCGACGCCACCTTGCGTGGCCTGACGCGCGCGTTGCACCGGTTCTATCCGTTCCTCGGCGACGTCGCGTGGTCGCACGCCTGGTCGGGCACGGTCGGTCTCACGCTCGACCACATGCCTCATTTGTGCCGCCTGGCGCCGGGCGTGCTGGCCGGCCTCGGCTACAATGGCCGCGGCGTGGCGATGGCGAGCGCCATGGGCACGGTGCTGGCGAAATCGCTGGCCGGCTCGCCCGACCGCGATCTCGATTTGCCGGTGACCGATCTGCCGCGGGTTCCCCTGCACGGACTGCGCCAGCCCTTCGTCGCGATGGCGATCGGCTATCACCGGATTCGCGACGCGCTCGGCCTGCCGGGCTAGGGTAGGGCGACGATGACCATGGGATGGCGGCGATGAAGTTCGTCTCGAACGTGTTTTTCATTCTCGCGGGCGTGGCCATGCTGGGCGCGCTCGTGTCGATTTTCGTCGGCATGCTCGGCATGACGGCCGATGGTCTCGAACGGGCGCGGCGGTCCAACCGCATGATGTGGTGGCGCGTGCGCCTTCAGCTCGCGGCGATCTGTTTCATCGTCCTGTGGTACCTCACCAGCCGGGCGTGAGCGGGGACATCGTGGGTCCGTGTCGCGACGGACGTGGCCCGGGGATTTCGCGCGCGCGTGGGGCGCATCAATCGACGAAGGAGAAGGACCGATGGTCAAACTGACCCGGATCTACACGCGCGGCGGCGACGCCGGGAAGACGTCGCTGGGAACCGGCAAGCGTGTCGCCAAGCACGACCAGCGGGTCGTGGCGGTCGGCACCGTCGACGAGGCCAACGCCACCGTCGGGCTGGTGCGCCTGCATCTGGCGGCGTTTCCCGACGTCGACGCCATGCTGGGCCGCGTCCAGAACGACCTGTTCGATCTCGGCGCCGATCTCACCACGCCCGACGACGGCACCAAGGTCGAATGGACGCCGTTGCGGATGGTGGTCGCGCAGGTCGAGCGGCTGGAGCGCGAGATCGACGCCATCAACGCGCATCTGGCGCCGTTGAACTCCTTCGTCCTGCCCGGCGGCAGCGCGGCGGCGGCGTATCTGCATCTGGCGCGGACCGTGTCGCGGCGGGCGGAGCGGGAAATGACGGCGCTGGCGGAGGCCGAACCGGTCGGCACGGAAGCGTTGAAGTACGTGAACCGGCTGTCGGATCTGCTGTTCGTGCTGTCGCGCCACGTCAACGACAACGGCGCGCGCGACGTGCTGTGGGTTCCCGGCGCCAATCGGTAGGGTTTTCCGCTCGGAGGCCGTTACTTTTTGAGGTTTTCGCCCGGTCTGACCCGGTGGCTTCCGCCGCCGACGGCTCCGACGCCCGTCGGGCCACCGATCGGGTCGCCCCGATGCCTCTCCGGCGGGTCCGCGGGGGGGGGCGCCACGCGGGTCTGCCGTCGCCTCCGGTGCCGTTCCGGGGCGTTTGCGAAGGCCGCTCAGGCCGCCTGGAGCGCCAGCAGACGAATCGCCGTCACGATGTTGTTCGCCAGCGCGTGCATCAGCGCCACCACCCCGACCTTG
>CAMDVZ010000253.1 GCA_945878895.1 Caenispirillum bisanense
GGCGGCCGCGAAGGCAGCGCCGAAACGCAAGCCGGCCGCGACCGCCGATGCGCCCTCGCCAGCCATCGTCGCGTTGCCGCCGCCCTCGTCGGGCGGCGTCGATGTCAACCTGGTGGCCGACCTGATCGCCTGGGCGCGCGACGCCGGCGCCGATGCCGCCGACGCCATCGTGGTCGAAGGCACCCAGCTGTCGATCGGACAGCGACTGGGCAAACGCGAGAAGCTGGAGCGTTCCGAGGGCCGCGATCTCGGCCTGCGCGCCTTCGTCGGCAAGCGTCAGGCCTTCGTCTCGACCACCGATTTCACGGTCGCTGGCCTCAAGGCGCTGGCCCGGCGCGCCGTCGACATGGCGCGCGTGGTGCCCGAGGATCCGTGGTGCGGCATCGCCGAGCCATCCCAGCTGGCGAAGAAATGGCCCGAGCTCGATCTCGACGACGGGCTGGAACCGACCGCGGAGTTGCTGCTCGACTGGACCGCGCGCGCCGAAGCCGTCGCCATGGCGGTCGAAGGCGTGACCAATTCCGAGGGCGCGGACGCTGCCTGGGGCCGCACGCGCGTGGCGTTCGCCGCCAGCAACGGTTTCGCGGGCGCCTACAGCCGCGGCGGCTATTCGCTGTCCTGCTCGGTGCTGGCCGGCGAAGGCACCGGCATGGAGCGCGACTACGACTGGACCAGCGCCGTCCACCAGGCCGATCTCGAATCGCCCGACGCCATCGGCCGCTCGGCCGGCGAAGGCGCGGTCAACCGCCTGAATTCGAAGCGTCCCAAAAGCGGGCGCGTGCCCGTCGTGTTCGACCAGCGGGTATCGGGCGGCATCGTCGGCCACCTCGCGGGCGCCATCAACGGCCGTTCGATCGCGCGCGGCACCTCGTTCCTGAAGGACAGTCTCGGCAAGGCGGTGTTCGCTGCCGGCATCTCGGTGATCGACGATCCGCACCGCCGCCGCGGCTCGGGCTCGATGCCGTTCGACGCCGAAGGGCTGGCTTGCCATCGCCGCGAGCTGATCGCCGACGGCAAGCTCACGACCTGGGTGCTCGATCTCGCCTCGGCGCGCCAGCTCGGCCTGCAATCGACCGGCAACGCCAGCCGCGGCACCTCGGGTCCGCCGGGTCCGACCACGACCAACCTCTACATGGCGCCGGGCAAGCTGTCGGTGAAGGACCTGATCGGCGACATCGAGAGCGGCCTCTACGTCACCGACCTGATCGGCTTCGGCGTCAACGGCGTCACCGGCGACTACAGCCGCGGCGCCTCGGGCTTCTGGATCGAGAAGGGCGAGCTGGCGTGGGCCGTCAACGGCCTCACCATCGCGGGCAACCTCAAGGACATGTTCCGGGAGCTGACGCCGGCCGACGACCTCGTCTTCAAGAGCGACACCAACGCGCCGACCTTGCGGATCGATGGCATGACCATCGCCGGTGAATAGCCCGGCGCGCGTCGCGGTGATCGGCGGCGGCCCCGCCGGTCTGATCGCCGCCGAAACGCTGGCCGGGGCAGGTGTCGCGGTCGTCGTCCACGACCGCATGCCTTCGGCCGGCCGCAAGTTGCTGATGGCCGGTCGCGGCGGGCTCAACCTGACGCACGGCGAGGACATCGAGCGGTTTCTCGCGCGTTACGGCGACTCCCGCGCGCGCCTGGAAGCCGCGATCCGCGCCTTCCCGCCCGAGGCCTTGCGTGCGTGGGCCGACGCGCTGGGCCAGGAAACCTTCGTCGGCAGCAGCGGGCGGGTGTTTCCGAAGGCACTCAAGGCCTCGCCCTTGCTGCGCGCCTGGTCGCGGCGCCTCGAGTCGCAAGGCGTGCGTCTGGCGAGCCGCGATCGCTGGCTGGGCTGGAGCGACGATGGCGCGTTGCGCTTCGAGCCCCCGGGCGGCATCGAGCGCACCGAACGCGTCGACGCCACCATCCTGGCGCTGGGCGGGGCGAGCTGGCCAAGGCTGGGATCGGATGGTGGGTGGGCCGCCATTCTCGCCGGTGCCGGTGTCGGGATCGCCACGCTCCGGCCTGCCAATTGCGGGTTTCTCGTCGACTGGTCCGACGATTTCCGCGCCCGCTTCGCGGGCCAGCCGCTGAAGCGCATCGCGGCGGCCTGCGGCGACGCCGCGGTGCGCGGCGAGGCCATGGTCACCGCCCGCGGCATCGAGGGCGGCGCGATCTACGCCATCTCGGGCAGGCTGCGCGAGGCGATCGACCGCGATGGCAGCGCGTTGCTCGACATCGATCTGCTGCCCGACCGCACGCGCGAGGACATCGCGGGCCGCATCGCCGCCGCCGGCCGCCGCCGCTCGCGCTCGACCATCCTGCGCACCACGCTCGGCCTCTCGCCCGTCGCGGTGGCGCTGTTGCGCGAGAGCGTCGATGGCCCTGCCGACGATGCCGCCGCGCTGGCCGACCGGATCAAGCGCTGCCGCCTGCGCCTGACGGACACCGCTCCCATCGACCGCGCCATCTCCACCGCCGGCGGCGTCGCGTGGGACGGGATCGACGAGACCTTCATGCTGCGCCCGCTGCCCGGCGTGTTCGTCGCGGGCGAAATGATCGACTGGGACGCGCCGACCGGCGGCTACCTGCTGCAAGCCTGCTTCGCCACCGGCCGCGCCGCCGCGTCGGGCGCGCTGGCGTGGCTCGGCGACATCCGGGCCAAGTGACCGCGCGCGGGTGCGCGTGGTAGGATTCACCCTATGTCCGATCATGCTCCCCGCGCCGCGATCCCCTCGCGGTCCGCGCTCGCCCTGCTCTCCCTGCTGGCGGTCGCCGGTTGCGCCGCCCAGGCGGAGTCACCGACCCCCTCGCCGACCAACAGTCCGCCGGCCGCCGCCGCGGCGATCCAGGGGGCCGACTTCGGCGCTTGCCTCGCCAACATCCGGCGCATGGCGCTGGCGCAAGGGGTTTCCGCCGCCGTCGCCGACAACGCCTTCGCCGGGCTGACGCCCGATCCGAAAGTGCTCGATCTCGACGGCCGCCAGCCCGAATTCTCGCTGACCCTCGGCCGCTATCTCGGCAACGCGATCAGCGCCGAGCGCATCGCCAAGGGCCGCCAGATGCTGGCCCGCCACAACACGTTGCTGCGCGCCGTCGAGCGCGACTACGGCGTCCAGGCCGAGTATCTCGTTTCCTTCTGGGGCCTCGAAAGCGGCTACGGCTCCTTCGTCGGCGATTTTTCCGTGGTGCGTTCGGTCGCCACGCTCGCCTGCCGCACCCGACGCGCCGGCTTCTTCGCGGGCGAAACCGTCCAGGCGTTGCGCATCCTCGGCGCCAACCACTTGCAGCCCGCCCAGATGAAGGGCTCGTGGGCCGGCGCCATGGGCAACACGCAGTTCATGCCCTCCACCTTCACCGCCCACGGCGTCGACCGCGACGGCGACGGCCGCGTCGATCTGTGGAACAGCCTGCCCGACGTGTTCGCCTCCTCGGCGAATTTCCTGTCGAAAGTCGGCTGGCGGCGTGGCCAGGCCTCGCACGAGGAAGTGACGCTGCCGCAGGGTTTTGCCTACGACAAGATCGACTTGAACGAGGAGCGGACCCTGCGCGAGTGGCGCGGGCTCGGCGTGCGCCTGGCCAATGGCGGTGCCCTCCCCGATTCGGCCGAACGCGCCGCCATCGCGCTGCCGGCCGGCCATCGCGGCCCCGCGTTCCTGATGTTGCCCAACTTCAAGGTCGTGATGACCTGGAACCGCTCGGTGCTCTACGCGATCTCGGTCGGCGCGCTGGCGCGCCAGATCGCGGGTGGCCCCGGCCTGATCCGCGAACCACCGGCCGAAGACCAGCCGATCGGCCGCGAGGCAGCCCTCGACATGCAAGGCCGGCTGCAACGCCTGGGGCTCTACGGCGAGGAAGTCGACGGCATGATCGGCCCGAAATCGCGCGCCTCGCTGCGCGCTTTCCAGATCCGCGCCGGCCTCGTCGCCGACGGGCATCCCTCGGCCGAGACGCTGGGCCGCTTGCGCGCCGCCTCGCCGTAGCGTCAGACGCGCGGCACCAGCACCGTCAGGCGACGGGCCGCGACATCGGCGCCGATCGGCAACCCCGCTCCGGCGTCGCCGTCGATCTGGAACGGTTCGCGACGCCCCCCGGCATCGGCAACGGCGGCGATGCGAACGTTCCGGACGCCATCGATCACGCGGAATCCGGAGGCCGCGACCAGCCGGTTCGTCACCAGCGCCAGACCGTAGCGGGCCACCGACCAGCGCCCGCCATGGTCGAACAGGCAAACGGACAAGCCAGGCGCCGAGAGCGAGGCACCCGGCGCCACCACGTAGGGACCGGCGTAGTGTCGCGCCTTCGACACGATCACCGACGCCGCGTCGAAGGCCCGGCCGTCGATCTCGACGGCGTAGCGGACGTCGCGGAAGCGCGCCATCCCGACGGCGGAACGCCAGACATAGGCGCCCTTGCCCAGCCGTCGCTTGAGTCCGCTGGTCACGCCCGCGACCACGTGGGCGTAGAAGCCAACGCCGACCATCAGCGCGAAGTGCCGCGAGCGGCCGCCGCCCCACGACACGCGGCCCGGAAAGAACGCCCGCGCGCGCGCTCCCACGATGGCGTCCGCGACATCCTCGCTGCGTGACCGCAGCCCGATCTCGTGCGCCATCACGTTGGCGGTGCCGAGCGGCAGGATCGCGAGCGACGGCGGCGTGTCGAGCGACATCAACCCGTCGACGACTTCGCTGATGGTGCCATCGCCGCCGGCGGCGACCACGATGTCGACGTTGCCCGGCGCGGACGCCAGGATCCGGGCGTCGCCGGCCGCCCCGGTATCGCGAACCGAGACGTCCTGGCCGGCCGCGACCAGCCTGGCAACCACGTCCTCGAACAACGCGGGATCGCGACGGCCCGCGACGGGATTGCGGATCACCAGAATCCGGCGGGCTCGGCTCGACACGGGCTCTCCGATGCGGAACGCGGCGACACAACCATCTTCGCGGCGTCATCAAACGATCACGGCGCGCGCGTAGACCGCATCTCATAGTCAATCGCTAGCGTGTCTGGCAACCGGCACCAACGATGGATAGCGTAGATGCCCGATGAAGATTCCGTGACGCCCGTCCACTGGCGGACGATCTACCTGTCCGACATCCATCTCGGTACCCGCGGGTGCCGGGCCGACCTGCTGCTCGACTTCCTGCGCCACAACGAGAGTGATTATCTCTACCTGGTCGGCGACATCGTCGATGGCTGGCGGTTGCGGCGCTGGTGGTACTGGCCACAGGCCCACAACGACGTCGTCCAGAAGATCCTGCGCAAGGCGCGCAAGGGCACCCGCGTCTACTACGTGCCGGGCAACCACGACGAGATGGCGCGCGACTATTGCGGTCTGAATTTCGGCGGCGTCAACGTGGTGCGCGAGGCCATTCACGCGACCGCCGACGGCAAGCGGCTGCTGGTGATCCACGGCGACGAGTTCGACGGCATCGTGCGCTACGCCCGCTGGCTGGCGATGCTGGGCGACTGGGCCTACGCAGCCGCCCTGAACCTGAACACCGCCTTCAACGCCGGCCGCCGGCTGTTGCGCCTGCCCTACTGGTCGCTGTCGGCCTACCTGAAATACAAGGTCAAGAACGCCGTCCAGTTCATCGGCGACTTCGAGACCGCCGTGGCGGCGCACGCCCGCAGTCGCGGTCTCGACGGCGTCGTGTGCGGCCATATCCACCACGCCCGCATTCGCGACATCGACGGCGTCCGCTACTGCAACGACGGCGACTGGGTCGAGAGCTGCACCGCGCTGGTCGAGGACGACGACGGCCAGATGCGCGTCCTGCGCTGGACCGGAACGGTCGCCTCGCCGATCGAGGCACCGGCCGCGGCGCGACCGCGACTGGCGGCCGAATAGAGCTCCGGAGGCCAACGCCTTGCGCATCGCCATCATCACCGACGCCTGGTTCCCGCAAGTCAACGGCGTCGTGCGCACGATCGACACGGTGCGCGGCGAACTGGTCGGGATGGGGCACGAGGTCGCCGTGTTCGGCCCCGACCGCTTCCGCACCCTGCCGTGCCCGACCTACACGGAAATCCGCTTGGCGATCCTGCCCGGCCGGCGGCTCGAAGGCATGCTGACCACCTTCGCGCCCGACTACATTCACGTCGCCACCGAAGGTCCGCTCGGCTTCGCCGCCCGGCGCTTCTGTTTGCGCAAGCGCCTGCCCTTCACCACCGCTTACCACACGCGGTTTCCCGAGTATGTCCGGGCGCGCCTGTTCTTTCCGACCGCTTGGACCTACGCCCTGCTGCGCCGCTTCCACGCGCCCTCCTCGGCGGTCATGGTGTCGACCCGCAGCATCCGCGAGGATCTCGCCGGCCGCGGCTTCGGCAACATCCGCGAATGGACCCGGGGCGTCGACCTCGACCAGTTCCGCCCGCGCGAACCGGGCGCCACGCCCGACGACGCCGCCCGGCCGATCTTCATCTGCGTCGGACGCGTGGCGGTCGAAAAGAACATCGCGGCCTTCCTGTCGCTCGACCTGCCCGGCACCAAGTGGGTGGTGGGCGACGGGCCGCTGCTGCCGAAACTGCGCGCCCGCTATCCCGGCGTCCGCTTCTTCGGCCACAAGCAAGGCGAGGAGCTAGCCGCCCTCTACCGCGCCGCCGACGTGTTCGTTTTTCCCAGCCGCACCGACACCTTCGGCCTGGTGCTGCTGGAAGCGCTCGCCTCGGGCCTGCCGGTCGCGGCCTATCCGGTGCCCGGCCCCAACGACGTGATCGGCGACCGGCCCGTCGGCGTGCTGCACGAGGATCTGCGAACCGCCGCCATCATCGCGCTCGGCCTCGACCGCAAAGCCTGCCGCAAACACGCCGCCAGCTACTCCTGGCGACGGACCGCCGAGCTTTTCTGCTCGAACCTGGCCCGGATTCCAGCGGCTGACCAGGTGTGGAGAACCGCCGGAAAGACTCAGAGCCGATCCGGAAAGTCCGCCATCACGCGGCGGCCTCCAGCCTCGCGAGCCTCCGGAGCATGACACCGATGACGGCCAGACGCACGAAGGCCACGACGGAGCAGGCGAAGCGCTCGAAATCGCGCGCCAGCCTGCGGTTGCGGCTGA
>CAMDVZ010000254.1 GCA_945878895.1 Caenispirillum bisanense
GAGCCCTGTCCCGAGGCGATGGTCGAGAGCGCGATGGACCACGCGAAAATCCTCGAGGACCACGATTTCCGTGACTTCAAGATCAGCGTCAAGGCGTCCGACGTGTTCCTCGCGGTGGCCGCCTACCAGGGCCTTGCCGACGCCTGCGACTACCCCCTTCATATCGGCGTCACCGAGGCCGGCGCCCTGCGCACCGGCACCGTCAAATCCTCGATCGGTCTCGGCATGCTGCTGTGGAGCGGCATCGGCGACACGCTGCGCGTCAGCCTGTCGGCCGAGCCCGAGGAGGAGGTTCGCGTCGGCTACGAGATGCTGAAGGCGCTCGGACTGCGCCACAGGGGCGTCAGCGTCATTTCCTGTCCCAGTTGCTCGCGCCAGCAATACGACGTCATCCGCACCGTCGAGGCGCTGGAAAAGCGCGTCGCCCATATCGCTACCCCGATGACCGTCTCGGTGATCGGCTGCGTCGTCAACGGTCCCGGCGAGGCGCGCGAGACCGACATCGGCTTCACCGGCGGCGGCAACGGCACCCACCAGGTCTACGTCGCGGGCGTGCCCCACCACCGGCTCAAGGACGAAAGCATCGTCGAGCATCTGGCGGCGATGATCGAGAAGAAGGCGGCCGAGATCGAGGCAGCGAAGGCCATCGCGGAAGCGGCGAAGGCGGCGGAGTAGGGGCGGTCGCGACCGGGCAGGCGACCGCGCCGTCGCGGCGCCTCAGTCGAACAGGTTGGCCAGCCGCCGCTTCATCTGGTCGGCGATATAGAGCGCCAGGGCCTGGATGGTGGAGGTCGGGTTCACGCCGCCCGAGGTCACCCAGATGCTGCCATCGACGATGAAGAGATTCTTCACGTCGTGGCTGCGGCCCCAGCCGTTTACCACCGAACGCGCCGGGTCGTTGCCCATCCGCGCCGTGCCGAGCAGGTGGCCCGGGCTGTTGAGCACCGTGCGCGACGCCTGTATCCCCGTGGCGCCGGCGGCGGCGAGGATTTCCTCGGCCCGCGCGATGCCGTGCTCCATCATCAGGCGCGTGTTTTCGGAGATCGCGTAGTCGATCTTCGGCGCCGGGATGCCGTGGCTGTCCTTGAGGACGGGGTCCAACGTGACGCGGTTGTGCTCCTCCGGCAGATCCTCGCAGGCGACGCCGATCCCGACGCGATGGTCGAGCAGTTTCCGGTAGGCGCGGTGATGCGCGCGTCCCCATGGCAGGCGGCCCGACGCGGCGCCGGCGATCGCCTCGCTCGCGGGTCCGGTGCCGCGGCCGAATTGCAGCGTGTAGCCGCGTACGAAGCCGCGCGACGTGTCGGTCTCGTAGAACTGCTTGCTCCACATCGTGTTCATCGGCGCCCGCCCGCCATCCAGCGCGTCCGCGACGTGGCCCGACACGATCGGCCAGGGATGCAGCATCAGGTTCCTGCCGACGAGGCCCGAGGAGTTGGCGAGCCCATCCGGAAACCGCGCCGAGGCCGAGTTCAGCAGCAGGCGCGGCGTGCCGATGCCGTTGCAGGCCAGGATCACGATTTCGGCCGGCTGGAAACGTTCCTGCCCGTCGGCGTCGTAATAGATGGCGCCCGTGGCCATGCCGAGCTCGTTGGTCGTGATCTCCCGCACCCGGCAACGCGTGCGCAGTTCCACCCCGGCGCGGATGGCGAGCGGCCAGTAGGTGAGATCGGTGCTGGCCTTCGCACCTTGCGCGCAGCCCGGCGTGCAGTGACCCAGATTGATGCAGGGCGCACGACCCTCGTAGGGCGTGGTGGCGATGGTCGTGTCGGAGGGCCACCAGTGCCAGCCCAGCCGGTTCATCGCTTGCGCGTAGCGCGTGCCGGTCTTGCCGAGCGGCACCGGCGGCATTGGCGGATGGCGCGGCGGCACGCCGGGATCGCCCGCCAGCCCCGACACGCCCATCATGCGGTCGTTTTCCTCGTAGAAGCGCTCCAGCGCCCAGTAGTCGAGCGGCCAGTCGTCGGCGACGCCATCGAGCGACTTCACGCGGAAGTCGGAGGGATGCATGCGCGGCCAATGGGCGGTGTAGATCACGGTGCCACCACCGACGCCGTTGAAGTTGGCCACCTTCATCGGGGAGTTGTCGTCGTTGACGGGATAGTCCGTGTCGCGCCCGCGACGGTTGGGGCTGATGTCGAAGTCGGTGTGGCGCCGCGCTTCCCAGTCGCGCCCGTTGCTGGGCAACTCGCTCGACTTCACCCAGTCGCCCTGTTCGAGGCAGAGGATGCGCATCCTGGTGTCGGCGAGGCTCCACGCCACCGCCGCCCCCGACGCGCCCGACCCGACGATCAGGACGTCGACCCGCTCGTTGTCGGCCATCTCAGCGCTCCCCGCCGGTGCCGGTTGCCGTGCCCGCGGCACCGATGCGGTCGTCGCGCCAGAACGCCTGCCGGCCGCGCACCGCGTCGAGCAGCGACCAGTCGCCCTGGTCGAGCGCGTAGCCTTTGGGAAAGGGCGCGCGTGGCTCCATGCCCACCGCCAGCAGCACCCGGTCGTCGCGGTAGTAGGCGCCGAGGATCACCCTGGCGAATGTCGCGGCCGGCTCGCCGCCACCCGCGAACCAGCGCTCGATCAGCGCCTCGCGACCGTCCGGGTCCATGGCGGCGAAACCGCCGGCCGCCGTCGTCATGATCGCCGCCAGCGCCGCGCGTACCGGAACCAGGTCGCGCCCCAGGGAACGCACGATATCGGCCTGGATGCCGGGATCGTCGGCACCGGGCATGCCGAGCCCGCCGTCGGCGGGGATCATCGCGCCCGCGATGGCGCGCAACGCGCCGAGCTCGGCGGCGGAGAGTCCGGTATCGGCGTCGTTGCCCATGGCGATCCTGCCTGCGTGCGGCGGCGGTCCGTCGCGACCGGCGCCGGGTAATCCCGGGAAACGACGACAACGCTAGCATCGAGCCGGGTGACGGGGGAACCGGCGGACGGTGAGTGTTCGCGGCCCGGCCGCCATTCGAAAATCCACGCGACAAAGTCTGGGGCCGGGTCGCCGCGGCGCCCGGCGGCCCTTGATCGAGGCGGCCATCCGGGTTTGATTGCGACGACGGCCATCGTGATAGCCATAAACAACGCCAGAGGTGCGACCATGCGACCCAACAAGATCAAGCAGATGTGGCGCGATGGCCGGTGCGTGACGCTGGGCTGGCTCTCCATCGCGCACGGCATGTCGGCCGAAGCCATGGCGCGGCTGGGCTTCGACGCCCTGTGCGTCGATCTCCAGCACGGCACCGCCGAGATGGGCGACGTACTGCCGATGCTACAGGCCATCTCGCAGACCGACACCGTGCCGGTCGTGCGCGTGGCGTGGAACGAGCCGGCCGCCATCATGAAGGCGCTCGACCTCGGCGCCTACGCCATCATCGTGCCGCTGGTGAACAACGCCAAGGAAGCCGCGATGGCGGTGGCGGCCTGCCGCTATCCGCCCGTCGGCATGCGCTCGAACGGCCCGGTGCGTGCGGTGCAGTACGGCGGCGCGGACTACGTCGCCAACGCCAACGACGAGATCGTCGTGATGGCGATGATCGAGACCAAGGAAGGCATCGCCAACCTCGACGCCATCTGCGCCACCCCCGGCCTCGATGCCGTCTATATCGGGCCGGCCGACCTCTCTTTCGCACTCGGCCTGCCGCCGCGCGGCGACAACCCCGATCCGCTGCACATGGCAACCTGCGACAGGATCCGCGAAGCCGCCCACAAGGCCGGCATCAAGTGCGTCATGCACTGCGCCGGCTCCGATTTTGCCGCCGGCGCGGTCAAGCGCGGCTTCGACATGGTGATGCTGACGGCCGACCTCTCCTGCATGATCGCGGGCGCGCGGGCGGAGCTGAAGGCACTGAAGGAAAAGTCGGCGGCCTGAGAACGGGCGCTTCCGTCTCTTCCGATCCGGGCAGGCGCGTCGCGAGCGCCTGTCCGATGGGACGGGGCATTGTCGCCGGACGCCGGATTTGCCGCTATACTGTCCTTCCGGAGGGTTCCATGTCCGACTGGCGTCAGCGTATAACGGTCGAGCCCGACAAGATGGGCGGCAAAGCCTGCATCCGCGGCATGCGGTTCAGCGTCGTCGATGTGCTCGACTATCTGGCCGGCGGCATGAGTCCGGACGAGCTGCTGGCGGAGTTCCCCTATCTCGAATGCGGCGATATCGACGCGGCGCTCGGCTGGGTGGCGGAACCGGAACGTGACCTCCGGAGTGTTTGAGCTGCTGTCGCGACGCTGCCAGCCAAGGCGTCTAGCCGGATCGCCCGTCGTCCGACAGCTCGGCGATCAACCCCGCGAGCGCCGCGACCAACGGCGGAAGGTTGCGGTTCGCCGCTTGCCAGACCACCGCGATCGTCGATCGAGGCGTAGCCGTGCGCCAGTACGTTGCGGAAATCGACGATGCGTCTCACGTCGGGAACGCGGCCGGCCAGACCGGGATCGACGCGCGACAGACGGGCCAAGGCCTCGCCGACGATCTCGAACTGGCGCTCCACGGCGGATCGAAGCAGCGGATCGGCCTGGTACTCGGCGAACGTGCGGCCCGACAGGAATTGAGCGACGAGGTCGGCTGCCGTCAGCGCGTCGGTCAGGTAGGCGCGCGCGTCACGCGGCATAGACCTGTTCCCGTCCGGTCGCGATGCCGGCGGCGATCCACGGGTTGCGCACCGCCGAGGGCATGACCAGATCGACGGGCCGGCCGAGCAGGTCGGCGAGCGCCCGGCGCAGATCGATGTAGGCCTCGAACAGATTGACGTCGCCGGCCGGGTCGAACTCGACCAGAAAATCGACATCGCTGGTCGCCGGATCGAACGTATCGCTGGTCGCGGATCCGAACAGATCGAGACGGCGGACATGGAAGCGCCGGCACAGATCGGCGATGCCGGCGCGGTGGGGATCGATGGGGTTCGCCATGCTGGACCTCGCGCGGCCAATCTACACCCTCACGACGCGGTTGCAATCGGCGCCGCCGCGCCCGACCATGCGGCCATGACCCCAGAGGACTTCATCGCCAAGTGGCGCGGCGTCGAGCTGTCGGAGCGCGCTGCCTCGCAGGACCATTTCAACGAGCTGTGTGAACTGCTGGAGGTCAGGAAACCCAGCGACGAGGACCCGACCGGCCAGTCCTTCACCTTCGAGAAATTCGTGCCGGCCGGCGGCAAGGGCGGTGGCGCCGGCTTCGCCGACGTCTGGCGCAAGGACTGCTTCGTCTGGGAGTACAAGCGCAAGGGCACCTACACGACGCTGGCCGCGGCACTGGCGCAGGCGCGGGAGTACGCCGCCAAGCTGGCCAACCCGCCGCTAGCCATCGCCTGCGATATCGACCGCATCGACATCCAGACGCGCTTCACCGGCAGCGTGTCGGTGACGCACACGATCCTGCTGGCGCAGCTCAACGACGTGTCCCAGCGCCAGTTGCTGCGACGTTGTTTCGTCGATCCGCTCTCGCTCAAGCCCGAGATCACCTCGCAGGCCGTCACCGAGGAAGCCGCGCGTACCTTCGCGACCCTGGCGCAAAACTTGCGCGAGCGGCGCGACGGGATGAGGCAGCCGCTCGATCCCCGCCGCGTCGCGCATTTCCTCAATCGCCTCGTCTTCTGCCTGTTCGCCGAGGATTCCGGTTTGCTGCCCGGAGGCGTGTTCAGTGCCATCGTCGAGTAGGCCTCGAAGGACTTCGCCGGCCTCGGCGCCATGTTGGCCAACCTGTTCGAGAAGATGCGCAGCGGCAAGGGCCGATTTGGCGTCGTGCAGATCCCGCACTTCAACGGTGGCCTGTTCGACGACGACGATACGATCGACCTGACGTTCGGCGAGGTCCAGACACTCGGGCAAGCGGTGCGGCTGGACTGGGCCAGCATCGACGCCACGATCTTCGGCACGCTGTTCGAGCGTGGTCTCGATCCGTCCAAGCGCAAGGAGATGGCCGGCCTGTTCGACGTCGTCGCTGCCAAGGCGCCGAAGAACGGCAATGGCGCCAAGGCCTCGCCGGGCGAGACGACGCTGCCGTTGCGTGGCGGCGCTATCCGTCGTTCGCTCGGCAAGGGCGTCGGCATCCACTACACCGACACCGCCACGATCATGAAGATCGTCGAGCCGGTGGTATTGCGCCCGCTCGACGCCGAGTGGAACGCGGTCAAACAAACCATCGCCGACGCCAGGACCAAAGCCGGCAAGGACAAGCTCTATCTGGCGTTTCGCGAACGGCTGGGCGCCTTCCGCGTGCTCGATCCGGCCTGCGGCTCCGGCAACTTCCTCTACATCGCGCTGCGCCATCTCAAGGATTTCGACCGGCGGGTCGAAGGCGAGGCGCGGATGCTCGGCCTCACCGTCGACCCCAAGGGCCAACGCATCACGCCGCGCACGGTGCTCGGCATCGAGGTCAATCCCTATGCCGCCGAACTGGCGCGCGTGACGGTGTGGATCGGCGAACTGCAATGGCAGCTGAAGAACGGGTACGGCGTGACGCGCCGGCCGATCCTCGGTGCGCTGGACGGGATCGAGAATAGAGACGCGCTGCTGAACGCCGATGGCACAGAGGCCGTCTGGCCGAAGGCGGATGTGGTGATCGGGAATCCGCCGTTCTTGGGCGACAAAAAAATGCTCGCCGAGCTCGGAGACGACTACGTTGGGCGGTTGCGAAAGCGCTACCGGGACACTGTTCCAGGAGGTGCAGATCTAGTTTGTTATTGGTTCGATCAATGTCGCCGACTCCTGATGACGAAACAAGTAGTGACGATCGGGCTGGTCGCAACGAACTCGATACGAGGCGGCGCGAACCGTCGTGTTTTGGACTTGATGTGCGAGTCGAGTCGAATTTTTGACGCGTGGGCAGATGAGCCGTGGGTGATAGATGGCGCTGCCGTTCGTGTTTCATTGGTATCGGCAACGAACTCTGAGAGTCCGTCCGAAGAGTTCACGAAGGATTACAGAGCTTTCTGAGCATGAGGCGAATGGAGGCGAATTTGAGGAACGCCAGAGCCCGGCGGTTGAGGCATTCCCAATCCTTGGCCAGTCGGCGGCATCGGTTCAACCAGCCGATCGTGC
>CAMDVZ010000255.1 GCA_945878895.1 Caenispirillum bisanense
GCGGGCAACCGACGATGGCGTCTCTGGTGCCCGCGCGCGCCAGACTCACGGCGGCGGCGGCATAGGCGACGGTCGCCTTGCCGGCGCGCGGATCGAGCCGGCCCGGCTCGAAGCCGGCGGAATCGAGACCGGGCACGTCGATGAAATCAGGTGTCGCGACGCCAAGCCGCTCCGCCGTGGCGCGGATCACGAAGCCGTCGCCGACGAGGACGGGCGCAATCCTGTCGCTGGCGGCGACGTGCAACGCCGCCTTGACCGCGATCTCCGGGCCGATGCCGTTGGGGTCGCCGAGCGCGATGCCGATGCGCATGGGATCAGAAGGGGATGGCAACGAGCGTGTCGAAGCGGCCGCCGTCGCAGACCACGACGCGTTCGGCGAAGCTCAGCGCGCCCGAGGAATCCGCCACGACGCGGTCGTGGTAGCAACCGGTGGCGAACACCGCCATCGCGCCGTCGCGCATGATGCGCACGATCAGGAAGGGTGTCTCGGTCGTGGCGACGCCGCCCGCCTCGCCCGTCACCACGGGCAGCCCGACGATGTGGCGGTAGCGCTGGCGTTCGTAGATGTTGGCCTTGCGCAGTGCCGAGACGCGATCTTCCAGCATCCCGCGCGAGTCCGCGTACATGATGCCGGACTCCAGGCCTTTGGCGACGTTGTCGGCGGTCGTCACCTTGTAGAGGCAGGGATCGGCGAACAGTTTCGGCCAGTCCTCGAACTTCTCGGTGTCGATGGCGCGCGCGTAGGCGGCGTTCAGCTGGACGAGGCGCGACGTCATATCCATTTCAGTAACCCATGTGCCGGCGCCAGGCCTTCCAGAAGCCGCGCACGGATGATTCGGTGGCACGCGTGGCCTGGCTCTCGGCGGTGCGCCCGCCCATCTCGACCACCGAGACCTTGTCGCCGGCCGCGGCGATGCCGCGCTGCACGAAGCCGCCGACGCAGCCATCCTCCATCGACACGAAGCCGGCCGGCCCGACGAGGTTCTGCTGCTTGAGGCGCCGCTTGTTCATCTCGGGGCTGTCGTCGGCGAACCCGAAATAGGTCCAGTGCAGATCCATCGCGTCGGTTCCCCGCGGCACGACCTGACGCACGGCGAGGCAATTGTGGATCTGTTGCAGGATCACGCCGGGGAAGATCGAGAGGATCTGGAGCTGGATGTGGTCGCCGAACTCCTCCACCGAGTCGAGCAGGCTGGGATCGGCCAGCTTGTAGTCATCGTTCTCGCTGCGCAGCCCCTGCTCGCGATAGGCCGAGGCACCGGGCGCGTCGGCACTGCCGATCGTGTAGCTGGCGTGATGGGCGCCGTCGGCGCTGACCAGCACGCCGCCGGCCTGGGTCAGGCGGGTGATGCGGAAGGTCGCGAAGAACAGGTGCAGCAGGCTGGCGTGGTAGGTGTCCTTGACGTTCTCGACGTAGAGCTTCCAATTGTTGGGCAAGGGCTGGGTGAAGCGGCCCATAACGCGGATCGGGCGGTTCAGGACGCGGCGCACGCGGGCGAGAATCTCGGGGCCGAGATAGTCTTCGATCGGCGGTGTGTCGGGCGACAGGGTCGCGAACACGAGGCCGCACAGGGTCGTCGTGCGCAGCTTGCGCGGACCATGCTCCTCGCGCTTGAAATCGGCGGGCATGCCGCCGACGCCCGCGATGCCGCGCTCGAAGGCGATGCCCTTGAGGTTGCCCGCGAGGTCGTAGCTCCAGGCGTGGTAGATGCACTTGAACTGGTTGCCGACGTTGCCCGAGTCGTCGAACGCGATCAGCGCCCCGCGATGGGCGCAGCGGTTCTCGAAGGCGTTGATGGTTCCATCGGCGGCGCGCACCACGACAACCGGCATCGCCCCGACATGGGTGGTGCGGTAGTCGCCCTTCTCCGGGATGTCGGCTTCGAGACAGACATAGTTCCACGTCGCGCCCTCGAACACGCGCTCGCGCTCGCGCAGCCATGTCGCCTCGTCCTGGTAGACCCAGTAGGGCACCCGCGAGATCGAGTCCTCGGGCCACGGGCCGTGCGGAGTCGTGGTTGCCTCGACGTGGGTGTCGTGCCGGATGTCCATGGTCCGCTCCCTCAATCCAGCGTCACGTTGGCGGAACGGATCACGGCGCGCCAGCGCGCTTCCTCCTCGCGGATGAAGGCGGCGGTGGCGGCGACGTTCTGCCCCACCGGCTCCGCACCCTGCTCCAGGAAGCGCGCGCGCACGTCGGGCAGCGCCAGCGCCGCGCGCGCGTCGGCATTGATCCTGCCGGTCACCGCATCAGGCGTGCCGGGCGGCGCCACCAGCGCGAACCAGGCGCTGGCGACGAAGTCCGGCAGGCCGATCTCGACGGCGCCCGGCACGTGCGGCGCCACGGCGCTGCGGCCGCGACCGGCGAGACCGAGAAACTTGACCTGCTTCGTCTTCTCGAACCGCAGCGCCGCGGCGATGTTGCCGATGAAGATGTCGACCCGACCGGCGATCAGATCGACCAAGGCGGGCCCCTCGCCACGATAGGGCACGTGGGTCATCTGGATGCCGGCCATGGTCGCGAACATCTGGGCCGACAGATGCGAGGTCGTGCCGTTGCCCTGCGAGGCGTAGGTCAGTTTGCCCGGATTGGCCTTGCCAAGGGCGATCAACTCTTGCGCGGTGTTGGCGGCGAGATCGGGCCTGGCGGTGATCACGTTGGGGACCAGTGCCAGCACGGTGACCGGCGCGAATTTCGCGGGCTCGTAGGGCAGCGTCTTGTAGAGATTGTGGTTGATGGCGAGCGGACCGGGCGGGCTGCACAGCAGCGTGTGCCCGTCGGGCTCGGCGCGGAAGGCGATCTCGGCACCGACGTTGCCGCCGGCACCGGCGCGGTTGTCGACGATCACGGTCTGGCCCCAGGCGCCCGAGAGCTTCTCCGCAACGATCCGGCAGAGCGCGTCGGCCGAGCCGCCGCCGGGGAACGGCACGATCATCCGCACGGCCTTCGAGGGCCACGCGCCCTGGGCGAACGCCGGCGCGGCGGTCAGCAGCAGAAGGGCCAACAGCGATTGGAAGGCACCGGACATCGGCATGGTCGTTCCCGGAAAGACGCGAGGGCTGCCAGTCTATTTCATCGCGCCCGGCAATGACCATGGCCGCGATTCCGCGACGCGATGGAGGTCGCCCGCGATCCGGGCTAGGCTCGCCGCACCGCCACAGGAGAGTCCGCCATGGCCAGAACCGACATGCCGTTCCGCACCGCCACCCAGCTCGCGAAGGCCATCCGCGCGCGAGAGATCGGCTGCGTCGAGACGCTCGATCTCTATCTGGCGCGCATCGAGACGCACAATCCCCGCATCAACGCCGTGATCGCGCTGGACGTCGAGAGCGCCCGCAAGGCCGCGAAGGCGGCCGACAAGGCGACGAGGAAGGGCGACAGTCTCGGCCCCCTGCACGGCGTGCCGATGACGCTGAAGGAGAGCTACGACGTGGCGGGCCTGCCCACGACATGGGGCGATCCGGCCTTCCGCGGCCATGTCGCCGCGACCGACTCGCTGGCGGTCCAGCGCTTCAAACGCGCCGGCGCCATCGTGTTCGGCAAGACCAACGTGCCGCTGATGCTGGCCGACTGGCAGAGCTTCAACGCCATCTACGGCACCACCAACAATCCGTGGGACGTCGCGCGCTCGCCCGGCGGTTCCTCGGGGGGATCCGCCGCGGCCCTGGCGGCCGGCCTGACCGGACTGGACGCCGGCAGCGACATCGGCGCCTCGATCCGCAACCCCGCGCACTATTGCGGTGTCTACGGCCACAAGCCGACCTGGGGCATCGTCAGCGGCAAGGGCCACGCCCTGCCCGGCACCGTGTCCCAGAGCGACATCGCGGTGGTCGGCCCGCTGGCCCGCAGCGCGGAGGATCTGATCACGGCAATGGACGTCATGCAGGGGCCCGACGAGATCGACGGCGCGGGCTGGCAGTTGAAACTGCCGGCGCCGCGCCACAAGCAGCTGCGCGATTTCCGCGTCGCCGTCATGCTGGAGGATCGCAATTCGGCCGTCGATGCCGAGGTGCGCGCGTCGATCCAGGCGCTGACCGACTGGCTGCGGCGCCGCAAGGTGACGGTGAGCGATGCCGGCCGGCCCGACATCGACATGGACGAGCACCAGCGCCTCTACGTCGACCTGTTGCGCACCGCGACCTCGGGTCGCCAGAGCGACGAGCTCTATGCCCGCAACAAGCAGCTCGCCGCCGGCCTGGCGCCCGACGACCCGAGTTATTTCGCCCGCATGGCGCGCGCCAACGTGGCGGGTCACCGCGACTGGCTGGGCGCCAACGAGCGCCGCCACCAGTTGCGGCTGAAATGGGCGGCGTTCTTCGAGGACTACGACGTGCTGCTGTGTCCGGCCGCGGCCTCGGCTGCCTTCCCGCACGACCATATCGGCGAACGCTACCAGCGCACCATCGAGGTCGACGGTCAGCGCGTGCCGACCACCGACCAGCTGTTCTGGGCTGGAATCTCCAGCCTTTGCCACCTGCCCGGTACCGTGGCGCCGATCGGCCTGACGCCGCGCGGCCTGCCGGTGGGCGTGCAGATCGTCGGCCCGCAATACGGCGACCGCACCACGCTGCGCTTCGCCCGCCTGCTGGAGCGCGAGTACTACCGGTTCGTTCCGCCGCCGGGATTCGGGTAGGGCGTCTACTTGAAGAACAGCGCCAGTCCGGGAAACGCGATCAGCAGCAGCAGCACCAGGAACATGATCGCGGTGAAGGGCTGCGTGCCGGCGAAAATATCCCACAGGGTCACGCGCGCGTCGTTGAGCGTACTCTTCACGACGTAGACGGAGATACCGAACGGCGGCGTCAGCAGCCCGATCTCGACCGCCACGACGGTGATCACGCCGAACCAGACCATGTCCAGCCCGAGCGTCCGGGCGACGGGCAACATCAGCGGCAGGACGATCAGCATGATCGACGCCGAGTCGATGATGCAGCCGAGAAACAGCACGATGGCGATGAACACCGTCAGGAAGCCGGCCGTGCCGAAGCCCAGCGCCGCCATCCATTCCACGATCCCCTGCGGCAACCCCGACAGCGTCAGCATGCGGCTGTAGAGGTTGGCCGCGATGATCAGGAACAGCACCGACACGGTGATGCGTCCGGTCTCGACCAGAACCTGCCAGAAGCTGCGCCATGTCAGGCGCCGCCGCGCCACCGTCAGCAGCAGCGCGCCGGCCGCGCCGACCGCGCCCGCGTCGGTGGCGGTGAAGAAGCCGCCATACATGCCGCCCAGCACCAGCACGATCAGGAACACGACAGGCGCGACTTTGGCCAGACCGGCCACCACCGACATCGACGGCGCGTCGAGCGCGGCGCCACCGCCGACATAGGCGGGGAAAAAGCGGGCCATCACGACGATCGCCACCGAGAAGGCGATCGCGAGCACGATGCCGGGCACGATGCCGGCGAGGAACATGGCGCCCACCGACTCCTCGGCGAGAAAGGCGTAGAGGATCATCAGCAGGCTGGGCGGGATGAGCATGCCCAGCACGGAGGACCCCGCGACGACGCCGGTAGCGAAGCGCGCCGTGAACCCGTAGCGCAGCATTTCGGGAACCGCGACCTTGGTGAACACCGCGGCCGAGGCGATCGAGATGCCGGTGATGGCCGCGAACACCGCGTTGGCGAACACGGTGGCGACCCCGAGCCCCCCCTTGATTCGCCGAAAGAACAGATTGGCGACCTCGAAGATGTCCTTGCCGATGTCGGCCGTCGACACCAGCAACCCCATCAGCACGAACAACGGCACGACGCCGAATTCGTGGCTGGCGATCGAATCGTTGGTGGCCTGGGCCATCAGCGACAGCGCGACGTCCATGTCGCCGCGCATCCACCAAACGCCGACGAAAGACAGCACCAGCAGCGAGATCGCCACGTGCAGTCCCGCGAGAATGAAAACAACCATCAACGCCAGCGACAACACGCCGATATCCAAAGCGCTCATGGCCGTCCTTTCGCCGCGCGCCCGAAATCGGCGACCGCCAGAAACACGTAGGTGAGACAGGTGCAGGCAGCACCCAGCACGGTGATGGCCCGGATCGGCCAGGTCGGCGCCGTGAAATCGCCGAGCGAACCGACATAGTCGCCGATCGTCCACGCCGAGGTCAGCTCCGGCACCGCCGCCCACAGCACGATCGCCATCATGGCGGCGCCGATCAGATGGAACAGCCCCTGGACGACGTCGCCGGCGCGCGGCGCGCGGGCGCTCAGCGCGTCGATCAGGAGCTCCGCCTTCACGAAACGGCCGGCCCACAGCGTGTTGGGCAGTTGCAGGAAGACGATGCCGACGATCGCCAGCGACACAAGCTCGGTGGTCCCGCGGACGGGCCGGTTGAAGAACGACCGTCCGACGATGTCGCTGTTGATCAGCACCAGCAGGCCGAAAATCGCCAGCGTGCCAATCGCGTTCATGACGTTGGTGAAGTGGTGGAAACCGAGCGGCTGGGGGCGGAGATAGGATCCCGCCCCGCCGCCCGTCCCCACCGGCGCGTCGCCGGCCACCGCGCTCACGCCTTCCAGTCGCGCACCAGTTTGACGCCGCTACCGCGCAACGCCTCGATATAGGCGTTGGCGATGGCGCGCACCGACTTGAGGCCCTGCTTCTCGAGCGCGCCGGCCCACTGGTCGGGCAGGTTGGGCAGCATCGCGGCCCACTTCGCCCGTTCGGCGTCCGGCAGTCGGAATACCTTGGCGCCAGCCGCTTCCAGGTTCTTGACCGCGTCGGCGGCGAGCGCGGTCTGGGTGCGGGCGAACTCCGCGCCGTAGGCCTGGCCCGCCTTGCGCACGGCCGCCTGGATCGCCGGCGGCAATTTCTGCAGGCTCTTCGTGTTGAAGGCCACCGAGCCGGTGTACTGGGCGCCGAGATCGCACAATGTTATGTGCGGCGCGACCTCGTGCAGCTTGGCCGACCAGACAGGCGACATCGAGACGATGGCGCCCTGGGCGACGCCGGTCTGGATGCCGTTGTAGTAGGTGTTGAGGTTGCCGGCGACAGCGACGGCGCCGGTTCCCTGCAGCCAG
>CAMDVZ010000256.1 GCA_945878895.1 Caenispirillum bisanense
ACTGAGCCACCTCGTGTGGGATGGCTACGACGCCATCGTCGGGGCATGCGTCGACGCGTGGCGCTTCCTGGTCGGCGATCCAGACAGGATCCGGTCGATCGCCACGCGAGACTGGGCGTGTGTCAATCTTTAGGCGACTTGGTATAACCACCCATGGGGATCGTCCGCCCGCGCCGGCACGCGACCGGCGGCGGCGCCGGGTTCTTCCGGGTCCCGGCCCCGGCTGTTCTCCGGTCGCGCGGCCGATGTATCGGCCCCCGCGACATGCCCGGCGTCGATCGAGTCCGCCGACGCCCCTCAGCCGTCGCCAACCCCGAGAAACTCGACCCGACCGACTTCGAGTCCGTAGCCGTCGCGCATGGCCGGGACGCGGAGCGCGATCGTTTTCCGTCCGGCCGTGGCGACCGCGAACGCCGCCGTCACCGGATAGCCGGCCGCGGTGTACGCGCCGATGGTCGGTGTCGCCGTCACGCCATCGATCGATATCCCGAGGCCGCGCAGCGCTTCGTCCGCGACGGCGCCAAGCACGTGCAGGCGCATGGCGAAGCGGCCGGGAACACAATCGACGACCAGGTGGCTCTCGGCGTCGGGGCCGGTCAACCGCGTCCACCCGACATCGGGCCGGTTGGCGGGCGGATGCCACCCGCGCGCGGCGGGAATGTCGCGCGCCGACAGCACGAGCGGATTCAGCGGATCGAGCGCGGGAATGTCGTAGGGACGAACCGAAACGCCGCGCCGCGACAATCCGAGGTCGCGGACCTCGCCGTTCCAGAACGCGATCCCGCCGATCGACGCGATCGGCGGCGGCGCGACGGGCAGGATGTTGGCCGCCACGGCGTCGCGGAAGGAGTGCTCGGGCGGCACGATCTCGAGTTCGTCGTATCGAACCTCGCCCGGGAGGGAGATGAACTGAAGCATCATCTTCTCCGGGTCGCGTCCGAGATAGAGACGCTGAACGACGCTTCCTTCCGCGCCCGATAGCCGCGCGAAGCAGTAGGTGTTCCGGTAATCGACATAGTATCCGACCGGTCGCCCGGCCGAACCGAAGCGCAGCTTGCCGCCCAGCCGCAACTCGGCGAAGCGGTCCTCGACGTGCCGGGTGCCGCGCGCGACGCTCCTGCCCTCGAAGGCATTCGCCGCCTCGATCCGGCGGAAGTTGGCGGCGAACGACCGGCCCGGTCGATGGTCGCCGACGGTCGCGGCGATCACGCGCCCGAGATGGTGGCCATACTGTGTGGCGATGGCCAACTGCATGTGTGCCTCGCCGGCCATGAGCGGCGTCCCCTTCGGGACGAACGCCTCGCCGTGCGCGAGCACGAAATCGCGCACGCCGACATATCGGGCGCCGGCCGCGGCGGCGACGTCGGCCTGCATGCAGGCAACTTCGGATGCATTCTCGAGGTATCGCGCCAGCGGAGTCCCGGCGACGTAGAGGTTCGTCTGGGCCTGGATGGTCGAGAACAGCTCGTAGTACAGACTCGACACGAAATCGTAGCCACCGGCCTGCTCGAAATACATCTCGTCGGGACCGAGACAGCTGAAGATCACGGCGTCGAAACGCCCGAAATCCATGTCGCCATGGTAGGCGAACTGGGTGCCGGGGGAGTTCCCCACCGCGTGTCTGGTCAGCTGGACGCCGGGAAGTTCGGCGATCAGGCCGCCAATCATGCCGGCGGTCCCGACCAGACCCGATCCGCCAAACGCAAGGATATTCATCGTTTCTCCGCGGCGCCAAAGCCCCGATGCCACCACGCGACAGTACTTCATGTCTCGTCGACGCCGGCAAGACCGGACCGCCCACCGCGAAAAGAAACGGCCCGCCGTGGGGCGGGCCGTTCCGGATGGCTGGCGCGGCGTCGACTACTTGTCGGCGTCGGCGTCGGCGGCCTTGGCGCGGTTGTGCAGGGCGGCACCCAGGATGTCGCCCAGGCTGGCGCCCGAGTCGGACGAGCCGAAGTCGGCCATCGCCTGCTTTTCCTCGTCGACTTCGCGCGCCTTGACCGACAGCACGACGCGGCGCGAGGCCTTGTCGATGTTGGTGATCTTGACGTCGATCTTGTCGCCGACGGCGTAGCGGTCGGGCCGCTGCTCGGAACGGTCGCGACTGAGCTCGGTCTTGCGGATGAAGCCCGGGATGCCCTCGCCGATGTTGACGTCGAGGCCGGTCTCCTGGATGCCGGTGACCACGGCGGTCACGACCGCACCCTTGCGCAGGTCGCCGACCTTCTCGAACGGGTCGTTGAGCAGCTGCTTGACGCCCAAGGAGATGCGCTCCTTGTCGGTGTCGACGTCGAGCACCTTGACCTTGACCATGTCACCCTTCTTGAAGTCGCGGATCGCTTCTTCGCCGGTGAGGTCCCAGGACAGGTCGCTGAGATGGACCATGCCGTCGATGTCGCCGGGCAGGCCCACGAACAGACCGAACTCGGTGATGTTGCGCACTTCGCCTTCCATCTCGGTGCCGGCCGGGTACTTGTCCGCGAAGGTGTCCCACGGATTGTCGAGGCACTGCTTGAGGCCGAGCGAGATGCGGCGCTTCGTCATGTCGACGTCGAGCACCATCACTTCGACTTCCTGGCTGGTCGAGACGATCTTGCCGGGGTGCACGTTCTTCTTGGTCCAGCTCATTTCCGAGACGTGGACCAGACCCTCGACGCCCGGCTCCAGCTCCACGAAGGCGCCGTAGTCGGTGATGTTGGTGACGCGGCCCTTGACGCGGATGTTGGCCGGATACTTGGCGGCCGCGCCATCCCACGGGTCGGTCAGCAACTGCTTCATGCCTAGCGAGATGCGCTGGGTCTCGGAGTTGAAGCGGACCACCTGGACCTTGACCTGCTGGCCGATCGTCAGGGCCTCGGAGGGATGGTTGATGCGCTTCCAGGCGATGTCGGTGACGTGCAGCAGGCCATCGACCCCGCCCAGATCCACGAACGCGCCGTAATCGGTGATGTTCTTGACCACGCCGTCGAGGATCTGCCCCTCGCTCAGCTGGCCCATCAGACGGGTGCGGTCCTCGGCCCGGCTCTCCTCGAGCACGGCGCGGCGCGACACCACGATGTTGCCGCGGCGGCGGTCCATCTTGAGAATCTGGAACGGCTGCGGCGAGCCCATCAGCGGGGTAACGTCGCGCACCGGACGGACATCGACCTGGCTGCCCGGCAGGAACGCCACGGCACCATTGAGATCGACGGTGAAGCCGCCCTTGACGCGGCCGAAGATGGTGCCGTCGACCCGGCGCTGTTCAGTGAAGGCCTTCTCGAGCACGGTCCACGCCTCTTCGCGGCGGGCCCGGTCGCGCGACAGCATGGCTTCGCCGTTGCGGTTTTCCATGCGGTCGACGAACACGTCGACATAGTCGCCGATCTTGATCTCGGGGGCGCCGCCGCCGACCGAGAATTCCTTCAGCGGAATGCGGCCTTCGGACTTCAGCCCGACGTCGACGACGGCGAAATCGCCGTCGATGTTGACGACGTAGCCGCGGGCGACCTGGCCCTCGAAGCCGGTCGAATTGCCCAACGCCTCGTCGAGCATGGCGCCGAAATCGGCGGTGGACGGATCAGCTTCCCGCATGGGGCTGCGCTTGGCCATTGTATTTCCTGCCTCCAAACGATCCCGGACCAGGTTGCTGTCCGTCGGCCAGCCGGTTCATCCGGCGGATCCAGTGCCTGTTGACGCCATCGCCGGACACGTCGTGAATGACGCCTCCGTCGCAGCCGCCGGTACCTCTCGGAGTGTCGCGCCGCCGTCGGCTTCAGGCCCGGCGCGCACCCGTTCTGTATTCGACATGGGCGACCACCGCCGCGAACACCGCGTCGGCATCGAGATCGCTCGTGTCGAGCACGAATGCGTCGAGGGCCGGCTTGAGCGGCGCGGTGTCCCGCTCGCTGTCTCGCCGGTCCCGCGACGCCATTTCGTCCAGAACGGCGTGCCTTATAGGGTCGCCCCCCTTCGCGCGCAACTCCTCGAAACGGCGTTCCGCCCGCGCCGCGAGGCTGGCGGTCAGGAAAAGCTTCACGTCGGCGTCGGGACAGACGACGGTACCGATGTCGCGCCCGTCGAGAATCGCGCCGCGCGCGCCGGCCGGCGGATGGCGCGCGAAATTGCGTTGCCATTCCAACAGGTTGGCCCGAACGCCGGGAATCGCCGCGACGATCGAAGACGCCCTGGCCGTCTGTTCGGTGCGCAATTCCGGATCGGCGATGTCGACCGGCAGCAGATCGGAGGCGACGGCTATACTATATTTAGCGTCGGCCGGATCGTGCCCCTCTCGGATCACCCGCCTTCCGACCGCCCGGTAGAGCGATCCGGTGTCGAGATGCGCGAGGTTGAACGCCGCGGCCAATCGGCGCGCCAGCGTGCCCTTGCCGGCCGCGGCCGGTCCGTCGAGTGCGATGATCATGGTCGGCGGGTATGACGCCGGCCCGCGCTGGACGCAACGCGAAGTTCACGATCCAGGGCTATGTCGCGATATGGCCGGCCCGGCCCGGCCCGTGATACGTCTCGCCGCGCCTGTCGCCGTCCCGTTATCCGGAGCCCTCCCGTGTCCACAGCCCCCCACCGGCCGCTCAAGCTCGTCGCCTCGCCGGTTTCCCGCCTCGAGGGCGAGGTGCGCGCACCCGGCGACAAGTCGATCTCGCACCGGGCGCTGATGCTCGGCGCCATCGCGGTAGGCGAGACCACCATCGAGGGATTGCTGGAAGGCGAGGACGTACTGGCGACCGCCGGCGCCCTGCGGTTGCTTGGCGCGGAATGCGAGATGGTCGGCCCCGGCGCCTGGCGGGTGCGCGGCCGTGGCGTCGGCGGCTTTCGCGAACCCACCGACGTGCTCGACATGGGCAATTCCGGGACCGCCGCGCGGCTGCTGTCGGGTCTGCTGGCGACGCATGCCTTCACCAGCTTCATGACCGGCGATGCCTCGATGCGAAGCCGGCCGATGATGCGGGTGATCGAGCCGCTCTCGCGCATGGGCGCCCGGTTCGTCGCCCGGCAGGGTGGCCGTCTGCCGATGGCGGTGACGGGAGCCGAGATCGCGATGCCGATCGAGTACCGCCTCCCCGTCGCGTCGGCCCAGGTTAAATCCGCCATCCTGCTGGCCGGTCTCAACACCCCCGGCGAAACCACGGTGATCGAGCCCGAGGCCACACGCGACCACACCGAACGGATGCTGACCGGCTTCGGCGCCACGCTGCGCGTCGAGCCGCGGCCCGACGGCGCGCGCGCCATCGTCATCGTCGGCCAGCCCGAACTGCGCGGCGGCGGGCATATCGTGGTCCCGGGCGATCCGTCCTCGGCTGCCTTCGCCGCCGTCGCCGCCGCCATCTTGCCGGGCAGCGACGTGACGATCGGCAATGTCGGCGTCAACCCGACGCGCGCCGGCCTTTATCTGACGCTGCGCGAGATGGGTGCCGACCTGACGTTCCTCAACGAACGCATCATGGGCGGCGAGCCGGTGGCAGACATCAGGGTGCGCGGCGCGCGGCTGCGCGGCATCGACGTGCCGGCCGACCGGGCGCCGAGCATGATCGACGAATACCCGGTCCTCGCGGTCGCAGCGGCCGCCGCTGAAGGCACCACCCGCATGCTGGGCGTCCACGAGTTGCGCGCCAAGGAGAGCGACCGCCTCGCCTCGGTCGCCGCAGGGCTCGCGGCCAATGGCGTGCGCCACGATATCGGCGAGGATTTCCTGCACGTGCATGGCACCGCAGGCGCCATTCCCGGCGGCGGTCTGGTGGCGACCCATATCGACCACCGCATCGCGATGGCGTTCCTGGTCATGGGTCTGGCGGCGAAAAATCCCATCGCCGTCGACGACGCCTCGCCGATCGACACCAGCTTCCCCGGCTTCGTCGCGCTGATGGCCGGGCTCGGCGCGCGGATCGCCGCCGGCTGAGCCGGGTCGGCGGCCAGGGCCGGATCGCCCGCGCCGAATTCGCCCTTTGACTCGGGTCCCCGTGCGTGGCACACGCCGGGGCCGCGCGTCTTCCGGTCCGTCCGGCGGGCGCGCTTCCCGTTTCGCGTCCCCCGCGGACGGCCCAATTCATCGAGGCTGGAATGGTCAAAGCCGCCTGGGGTCAGAAGCGTACCTGCACGGCGTGCGGCGTGCGCTTCTACGACCTGAGCAACACGCCCATCAAATGTCCGAAGTGCGGCAACGAGCACGACATCGAGGACTTCGCGAAGTCGCGCCGCCGCGCCGCCGTGGCGGCCACCGCCGCGAGCAAGGCAGCCAAGCCCAAGAAGGAAATGGTCGACGGCGTGGTGCTGGCCGACGGCGAACTGCCGGAGGTCGAGGACGATGCCGAAGCCGCGGCCGCCGACGACGATCTCGACGAGGACAACGCCGACCTCGGCGCCGAAGTCGATCTCGAGGAAAAGAAGAGCAGCGACGACGTCTGATCGTCATATTGCGATGCCCGGCGCGAAAATCCGCTTGCGCCGGGAACACGCAGTTTCTATCTAGTCGCCACCCGCCGCGCCCCACCGCGGCGACATGAGTTTCGGGGCCATAGCTCAGCTGGGAGAGCGCTACAATGGCATTGTAGAGGTCAGCGGTTCGATCCCGCTTGGCTCCACCAACAAAAACAAGGGCTTAGCGGGAAACCGCTAGGCCCTTCGTTTTTCCGGGTAAGCACCGGGTAAGCAAATGGCGGGATTTCGCCGACCGTGAAACGTGCCGGACCGAAAAATCCCGACAGGCTCCCGATTGATGTGCCCCTACACGCGCGCGCGCGCGTACTGGTGTCGAAATTCTTCCGGGGCAAAGCCCAGCGCGCCGCACGCGCGTAGGCATTAAGAATCCCGGCGCGCCCTCACAACAGCGGCCCAGCGCCTACGTCCGCCAATAACCCCGGATCGTTGTTCCTGACGTTGCCAACGCGCGCGTCGACCGGCCACAGCCGCAGCCAATCAGGCGGACAGGGCCGCACAAGGTCGGCCGGCGTGCCCTCGCCTTCCTCGCCCAGCCAGCGCGGCCAGTCGTCGGCCGCCAGTATCA
>CAMDVZ010000257.1 GCA_945878895.1 Caenispirillum bisanense
TCCGCGCTCGTGTAGTCGTCTCGCGCGATCGGAAGTCCCGCGCCCATCGATGCCTCCACCATGTGATTCGTCGCACCGCGGCATTGATTCGGAATTTGGCCGCGCTGGGAATCCCTAAATGGAGTCAGCCGCTACGTAGGCTGGTATCACACGTCGCGGCTCTGAACGCACTCGCGGCGATCGACGATGGAAACGGGTTTGCCCCGCTTCGCGAAGGGGCACGGGGATGACGATAAATCGCAACGGCGCCGGGGGGCGTCTTTATTCGGCGTCGGCGTTTGCCGCGCTCGGCCAGAGCTGACGCCGGCATCATGGCGCTGGTCCGGTCCATTTCGGGTGTTCGTCGCGTCGCGTTGAGCGATAGCTGGCGGCTCGCCATGTCGCCCTCGGGCGGGATCGCGGAGCCAGGGCCGGCGCTCGACGGACTCGACTGGATCGCCGCGACCGTTCCGGGGACGGCCGCGCAAGCGCTGCGCGAAGCGGGCCAATGGTCGCTCGACGCGCCAGGCCCGCTCCACGACAAGGACATCTGGTATCGATTGCCTTTCGCGGGCGAGGGTCCGCGCACGCTGTGTTTCGAGGGCCTGGCGACGCTCGCCGAGGTCTGGCTGAACGGCAAACCGATCCTGCGCTCGGACACCATGTTCGTGGCACGCGAGGTCGATTGCACGCTGCGCGGCGACAACGATCTTTTGATCGTCTTCCGGTCGCTTTCGGCGGCGCTGGCCGCTACCCGTGGCCGGGCGCGGTGGCGCACCCGCCTTGCTCAACCCGGCGGCTTGCGCGCGATCCGCACCACTTTGCTCGGCCACATGCCGGGCTGGTGTCCGCCGATCGACGCCGTCGGTCCGTGGCGCGCCGTGACGCTGATCGAACGAACGGGGCCGCTTCGCGTCGGGCACGCGGATATCCGGACCAGCGTGGTCGGTGGCACCGGTATCGCGACCGCGACACTCGACGTGGCGTGGACCGGCGAGGCGCGGCCCGTGGCGAGCCTGCGGATCGGCGACGTCGAGGCGCCGTTGCACTGGACCGACGCGGGCACGCTGGCCGGCGACCTGCGCCTGCCCGGGGTTCGCCTCTGGTGGCCGCACACCCACGGCGAGCCGTCCCTGCACGCGGTGTCGATGCGGATCGGCGACGTCGTCGTCGACCTCGGCCGCACCGGCTTCCGGACTCTCGACGTCGACCGCGGCGGCGACGGCCACGGTTTCGACTTGCGCGTCAATGGCACGCCGGTGTTCGCGCGCGGTGCCTGCTGGGCGCCGGCCGACATCGTGTCGCTGGCCGGCGATCGCGCAACCTGCCGGCCGGCGCTCGAAGCCGCCCGCGACGCCGGCATGAACACGATCCGGGTCGGTGGCACGATGGTCTACGAGACCGCCGCCTTCCACGATCTCTGCGACGAACTCGGCATGCTGGTCTGGCAGGACTTCATGTTCGCCAATTTCGATTATCCCGCCGACGATGGCTTCCTCGCGAGCGTCCGCGAGGAAGCGCGCCAGACGATGGACCGTCTCCAGGCGAGCCCCTCGCTCGTGGTTGTCTGCGGCGGCAGCGAGGTCGAGCAGCAGGCCGCCATGCTGGGTCTGCCCGTCGCCACGCGCGCAGGCGCGGTGTTCGAGGACATCCTGCCGACCGCCGTCGCCGAAGCGCGCGACGACGTCGTCTGGCTGCGCAATGCCCCGACCGGCGGCGCGTTGCCGTTCGAGGTCGATCGTGGCGTGTCGCACTACTACGGCGTCGGCGCCTATCGCCGTCCGCTGGAAGACGCGCGGCGATCGGGCGTGCGCTTCGCCGCCGAATGTCTCGCCTTCGCCAACGTGCCCGATGCCGCGATGACCGCGGCCGTGCTCGGCGACGCGGGCTTCGCGACCCACCACCCGCGCTGGAAACGCGCCGTGCCGCGCGATCCGGGGGCGGGCTGGGATTTCGAGGACGTTCGCGATCACTATCTGCGGCTGCTCTATGGCGTCGATCCGGTGCGCCAGCGGATGGAAGATCCCGACCGCTATCTCCGCCTGTCGCGCGCGGCGACCGGCGAGGTCATGGCCGGCGTGTTCTCCGAATGGCGTCGGGCCGGTTCGACTTGCGCCGGCGGGCTCGCATGGATGCTGCGCGACGTCGAGCCCGGCGCCGGCTGGGGCCTGCTCGATGCCGATGGTGCCGCCAAGCCGTGTCTGCACGCGTTGCGGCAGGTCCTGCGTCCGGTCCAGCTCGTCGCGACCGACGAGGGGTTGAACGGCCTCGCGTTCCATCTGGTCAACGAGACCGCGGCGACGATCGAGGGCCGTCTGTCGCTGCGCTGCCTGCGCGAGGGCGAGATCGTCGTTGCCCGCGCCGAGCGACCGGTCGCGCTGGCACCGCGCTCGACGCTGTCGATCTCCTCGGGCGAGTTGCTTGGGCGCTTCTTCGACATCACGGCGGCCTACCATTTCGGTCCCGCCGCGCTGGACGTCAGCGTCGCGACCCTGACCGACGCGGCCACCGGCGCGGTGCTCTCGGAAGCGTTCCATTTTCCCCAAGGTCGCGGCAGCGCGCGCGCCGAGCTCGGGCTCGCCGCGGTCGCCGAACGCGACAATGCCGGCTGGTCGTTGCGTCTGTCGACGCGGCGACTGGCCCAATCCGTCCACGTCGAAGACACGCGTTTTCGTGCCGACGACGAATGGTTCCACCTCGCGCAGGGCGTCGAGCGGGTCATCCGCCTGACGCCGCGCTCCCGCGCCGGCGAAATTTTCGCGCCGACGGGCGAGGTTCACGCGCTCAACGCAGCGCATCCGATCTCTATTGCGAGGGCGGCATGATCCCGGTTGTTTTCGAGAATTGTTCGGGCTGGTTCCACCCCGCCGCGGGTGGGCGCGGCGTGGTAATCTGCAATCCGCACGGCTACGAGGAATTGTGCGTCCACCGGCCACTGATCAAGCTGGCCGACGGTCTGGCCGAGGCCGGATTGCCGACCTTGCGCTTCGATTACCACGGCACCGGCGATTCGGCCGGCGACGACGAGGATCCGGCGCGGGTGCGCGCCTGGCTCGACAGCATCGCGCATGCCGTGGCGTGGATGCGTCGCGAGACGGGTGTGACCGAAGTGGCGATCCTCGGGCTGCGGCTCGGCGCCACGCTGGCCGCGACGGCGGCGCGCGAGATCGGCGACGTCGCCCGTCTGGTGCTGCTGGCGCCCTGCACGTCGGGCAACGCCTATGTCCGCGAGGCCCGTGCGTTCTCGCTGTTCTCCGCCCCCCAAGGGGGCGTGCCGGCGCCGCGCCCCGAATGGGCCGGCGATCTCGAGGCGACCGGCTACGTTCTGACGGCCACGACCCTTGCCGATCTCGCGGGCCTCGACCTGCTGAAACTCGACGCGCCGCCGGCGCCCGACGTTCTGCTCCTGCATCGGCCCGACATCGTGCCGCATGCCCGGCTGGCGGCGCGGTTGCGCGGGCTGGATTGTCGGGTCGAGGAAGGCATCATGGACGGCTATGTCGGCCTGATGGACGAAGCGATGGAGGACCAGCGGGTTCCCGCCGCGACGTTCGCCCGGATCGCGGCCTGGCTGGCGACCGACATGCCCGCTTCGTCGGCCCGGACGGCGTTGCCCGCTCCGGCGAGCATCGTGCAGACCCGCTCGACCGAGACCACGGTTCGCTTCGGCGACCGCGATCTGGTGGGCGTGCATTGCCGGCCCGCCGGAGATTCCGACGACAGCGCGCCCGCGATCCTGTTCCTGAACACCGGCAGTCACCACCATGTCGGTTTCGGCCGCATGAGCGTGATGCTGGCGCGGCGTCTGGCAAGGCGGGGAATCGTGTCCTTGCGGATGGATGCTGCCGGCATCGGCGACAGTCCGGTCGCGCCGGGCAAGCCGGAGAACGCGCTCTACTCCCTCGATGCCTGCGACGATGTCGTCGCCGCGCTCGACTGGCTGCAGGCACGTGGAGTCCAGCGCGTGGTGACGGTCGGCTTCTGTTCCGGCGCCTATGTCAGCCTGCATTCGGCGTTGCGCGACGCGCGGATCGTCGGCCAGGTGATGGTCAACGCCCAAGCCTTCGTGTGGCGCGACGGCGACACCATCGAACGCGTCATCCGCACCCGCAAGGCGTCGGCCGGACACGTCGCCTCGGAAGTCACCGACGCGCTGCGCCGCCCCGACAAGTGGAGGCGTTTGCTGACCGGCGACACCAAGGCGTGGGGCATCGCGCGCGGCGTGGCCGGTCGCGCCGGCACCCTCGCGGCCAGGCGCGCGGCGGCGTTCACCGACCTGGTGTTCGGCACCCGCCTCGCGCGCGGCGAGGTCGCGCGCATGTTCGAGCGCATCGACAATCGCGGCACCCATACCTTGCTCGTCTACAGCGCGGGCGACGATGGCCTGCACGAGGTGGATGTTCATCTGGGCCCCGGCGCCGAGTCCGTCGCATGGCTCCAGCGATCGCGGTTGCAGATTATCGAGGGCGCCGACCATCTGTTGACGGCACGCGCTTCGCGGGCACGCTGGAAGCCTATGTCGACCGCGTGGGTGGGGCCGGCGGATTGTCGTCGACGACCCGCCGGTCCGCGATCTCGCCGACCATGCGGCTGGCCGCCGAGTAGCGTTCCGGCAGGCTCCGATTGACGCGACCGGGCCAGGCGCCGATCATCGGGCCGTCCGTCCGGGGAGAACGACGCATGGTTTCCGATCTGGTCCGGTTGACGGCAACCGAGGCCGTCCAGCTGCTGCGCGTCGGCGATATCTCGCCACTCGACCTGATCGACGCCGCCGCCGAACGCATCGCGCTGGTCGAGCCCGCCGTCAACGCCTTGCCGACGTTGTGTCTCGACCGGGCGCGCGACCATGCCCGGCGCCTGCTGGCTGGCCACGGGCGCGAAGCCGAGGGCGAACCGGGTTGGCTGGCTGGCTTGCCCGTGTCGATCAAGGATCTCGCCGATGTCGCGGGCGTTCGCACCACCTATGGCTCGCCGATCTTCCGCGACCACGTGCCCGCGACGTCGCACGCGCTGGTCGAGCGGATCGAACGCCTCGGCGGCATCGTCGTGGCCAAGTCCAACACGCCGGAATTCGGGGCCGGCGGCAGCACGTTCAACGAAGTATTCGGCCGTACCGCCAATCCATGGAACACGTCGCTTACCTGCGGTGGCTCGACCGGCGGCGGCGCGGTGTCGGTCGCGACCGGCGAGGTCTGGCTGGCGCACGGCTCCGATCACGGCGGCTCGCTGCGGCGGCCCGGTACCTATTGTTCCGTCGTGGGCTTGCGTCCCTCGCCCGGACGCGTGACGCGCGGCGGATCGAGCAACATGTTCTCGCCGCTGTCGGTGCAAGGCCCGATGGCGCGAACGGTCGCCGACGTCGCGTTGTTTCTCGACACGATGGCGGGCTACTGCCCGCGCGATCCACTGACCTGGGATGCTCCAGCGATTGCCTATTCGGCCGCGGTCGCGGCACCGGTCGCGCCGCGTCGCGTGGCGTTCACCGCCGACTATGGCGGCAAGATCCGGGTCGATCGCGAGACGCGGGAAATCTGCGCCAGGGCGGCGCGCAGGTTCGAGGAGCTCGGTTGCGTCGTCGAGGAGGCCAGCCCCGACATCGGCGGCGTCGACGAGGCCTTCATGGCGTTGCGCAGCCAGCAGTTCGTGGTCGACCGCGAGCACCAGCTCGGGACCCATAGGGCGCAGCTCAAACCCGATATCGTCTGGAACACCGAGAAAGGCCTGGCGCAAACCGCCAGCCGCCTCGCGTGGGCGGAACGCGAGCGCGCGGCCTTCGTGCGGCGCATGGCGGTCTTCTTCGAGACCTACGATCTTCTGGTGACGCCGGGTGCGGCGACGCCGGCGTTCGATATCGCCCTGCGTCATCCCCCGAGCATCGACGGCGAGGCGCTGACCAACTACATGGCCGCTTCGACCATCAACGCGGCGATCACGGTGGCGAGCAATCCGGCGCTCGCCGTGCCCTGCGGGTTCGACCGGCATGGCCGGCCGGTCGGGCTGCAGCTGGTCGGCCGTACCCGTGGCGAAGCCGCCTTGCTGCAAGCGGGCGCCCTGTTCGAACGGATCGCGGGCATCGCCGGCATGCTGCCGATCGATCCGCGGCTCGGGACCGTGCCGTCGGGCTAACGAAGGACGTCAGCGGTCGGCCGAGACCTTGCCGCCACTGCGGACATCGACGCGGTCGAGATTGCGTTCGCGCAAGGCGGCGTCCTCGTCGTTGTAGAGGAACGGAAGGAAAGCGTAGCGCGTGCCCCTGGTGACCGGCAGGGCCTCGTGCAGCAGCGAGCAGGAGAACACGATCGCGCCACCCGTCGGCGCCCGATAGAGGCGGCGGCCGTACTCCGGAAAGCGCAGGTCGCCGCCCTCGTAGGCGTCGGCGTTGAGATTGATGGTCACCGCGAAGCGGCGGTGGGCGGTCCCCGAGGTGCGGTTGTCGCGGTGGGGGCGGAAAAAGCCGCCTTCGGTCGCGTCGTAGCGCGCGACGAGATAGCGTTCGATGCGGGTGGCGCGGAACTGGAAGGCGCGGCGGATTTCCGGCGCCAGGCGGTTGGCGATCCGGCGCGTCAGCAAAGCGCGAAATCCGTCGTCCTCGACGATCAGGTCGCGGCGGCGCTTGAAGTCGTGATCTATCTTGGGAACCGTGACGCCGCCGATCTCCTGCATGAAGCCGGAGTCCTCGCCTTCGGCCGTGGCGTAGAGATCGAGCAGGCGGCGGACGATGGCGGGCTCGAAGACGTCGTCCACCACCAGTACCGGCGCGTGTTGCATGACGGGCGCGGCGTCGCGCGTGTCGGTGCGTCGCCGCAGGGCGGCCAGCGCCGCGTCGAGCAGCCTCAGATTGCGGTCGATCAGGAAAACCGTCGTGACGGCATGGTCCGACCCGGTAGCGACGTGGTAGTCGCTCGCTTCAATTAATTTGAAAGGGCGTGGATTTTGTGAGTCTGTCTGCTCGCGACACCAGCGAGGGAGGCGATCATGTCCGGGAGTGATATCTCGATAAAGA
>CAMDVZ010000258.1 GCA_945878895.1 Caenispirillum bisanense
ACCCACCCCCATCCGCCCTTCGGGCACCTTCCCCCGCCGTTGGCAGGGGAAGGTATGAGTTATGCTGGTTCGTTGCGGCCGAGCTGCAGATCCGGCTCGAACGGGTAGAGCGGCTGGCGGCGGTTGACGTAGGTGAAGAGCGCGAGATCGGAGCTGGTGCAGCCATCGCCGTCGCACATCACGATGTGTTTGGCGATCGGTTCGAAGCCGGCCCGGAAATGCTGGCGCGACTTGATCAGCACGTATTTCTTGCGCGCGGGATCGATGCCACAATGGGTGAAGACGCCGAGATCGAACGGTTCGCTGCGCTGTTCCGAGACCACGATCTGCATCGGGCCGGTGTCGAGCACGGCGGTGCGGCCCATGCGGATCCTCGTGCCGGTCGCCATCGGGCCGGTGACGGTGAACTCGCCGTCGGTGATGCATTTGACGCGGCCGGTGACGCTCAGGGGCGTGCCCTTGAGATTGAGCGCCGGCATGTCGATCTTGCCGCCGAGCGACAAGGTGACCGTGGCGCCGATGCCGGCGGCGATCATCTGTTCGACGCAGGCCGGATCGCAGATCGGGCCCGCGACGACGTCCTCGAGGCCCTGTTTGATCGCCTCGGCGACCACGCTCATGACGTCCTGGGTGCCACCCGAGGCGGTGTTGTCGCCGTGGTCGGCGAGGATGATCGGGCCGCCCTCGAGCTTTTTGGCCGCCGCGATCTGGCCCGGCAGCTTCTCGCCCTTGTAGAGGAACCTGTCGCGCCGCTCCCAGGCCTGGTCGAGCAGCTGTGCCAGCAGGACCTCGCCTTCCGCCGTGCGCTTGTCGCAGACGATGACGGCCGAGCAGGAGAGGTGCGGGATATCGGCCTGCGGGAAGCCGCCGAACACCGAGGCGTTGAGCACCGCGCCGCTGTCCTCGGCCTGGTTGGCGCGGTCCATGATGTCTTTCATGGGCTGGCGCGAGGGCGTGTGCTCCAGCGTGCTGGTCAGCATCGGTCGGAAGCCCCACACCATCTTCGGCGCGATCTCGCCGTCGAGCGCCCGCAGCAGGGTGCGGCCGGCCCGCCGCGCGGTGTCGGCCATGTCGATGTGCGGGTAGGTGCGGTAGCCGGTCATCACCGTGCAGTTCGCCACCATCGCCTCGGTCATCTGGGCGTGGAAATCGAGCGCAACGGCGATCGGCAGATCGGGCGCGATGGCCCGGATGCGGCGCAGCAGCTCGCCCTCGCCGTCCTCGAGATGCTCGGCCACCATGGCGCCGTGCAGCGCCAGCAGGGCGGCGTCGCAGCCCCTGGCGATTTCCTCGACGATGCCGTTTGCCATCTCCTCGTAGGCGGCGCGGGTGACGAGGCCGGAGGGGTGGGCGCTGGCGGCCATCGGGAGGGTGAACTCGGCACCGGCTTGCCGCGCGATCTCGATGAAACCGCCGGCCGAGGTGTTGGTGCCTTCGAGCGCGGGGATCGCCTCGGGGCCGCTCAGCGCGCCGGCCCGGCCGAACGAGCCGATCGGCGTCGGCAGCGGCGAAAACGTGTTGGTCTCGTGCATCATCATGGCAATCACGAACTTGCGCCGCATCAACGTCTCCCTCGATGGTCGTCGCGCCGATGCTGCCCTGCCGGACCGCCGCCGACAAGGTCGGGGCGGCGTCGCGACTGGATCACCGGCGCGGCTGCATGGCACCTTTGCAAATCATTGTGCGTTGCGAAATTTCCACAATTGTATCCGTGGTGAATGGATGTTTACACATTGAAAAGAAAAGACATTTTTCCGCTTGAACCGTCTTCGCGGTTGCACCATATTCGGTCGGCAGCCAACGTCGCTCCGGCGACCTCTGTGTTGGCAGCAATGCCCGTCTTGGGCGTTTCCTCCCTAAAACTCGGGCGGTGCTTCGGCGCCGCCTTTTTTTCGTCCGCGCCGGATCGTCGTTTCGCGCCAGACACTTGAGTGCCGTCCAGCATGCTCTTTGGCGTGCCTTGCGGCCCTATTCGGCCGCGAACGCCGAATGCCCCAGCGACGCGTAGCCGATATCCTCGACCAGCTCGCCCAGATGCCGCGCCAGCGGCTCGAACCCGGCGTGCGGCGCCATCGCCACCTCGTCCATGTAGAGCGACCGGTTGATCTCGACCTGCAGCACGTGAACGCCGCGCATCGGCGCCCCGTAATGCTGCGTCGTGAAACCCCCGGCATAGGGCTGGTTGCGCACCACCCGGTAGTCGTGCCGCCGCAGCCAGTCCTCGGCGATGCCGGTGAGGACGGCAGCGCAGCTGGCGCCGTGATTGTCGCCCAGCACGAAATCGACCCGCCCCGGCTTGACCCCCGGCGTCTGGCTGCCCGAGGCGGCCGAGGGCATCGAATGACAATCGACCAGGATGCAATGGCCGAAGCGCTCCGTGGTCTCGGCGATCAGGCGGGTCAGGGCCGCGTGGTAGGGCCGGTAATACCAGGCGATGCGGCGCTCGAACTCCGCGCCCGGCAGGCGGCGGCGATAGATCTGCTGGCCATCGAACGCCACCCGCGGCACCACGCCGAGGCCCGCGGCGACGCGCGGCGAGCGGCTGTTGGCATTGGCCGGCGGCGGCCCCTCGAACATCGAGGGATCGAGCTCCCACGGGTCGCGGTTGGGATCGACGAAGGAGCGCGGATAGAGCGCCCGCAACAGCGGCACGCCGTTGCGCGCCGCGAGCCCGAACAGGCGGTCGACGAAAGCGTCCTCGGAACGGCGCAACACCGCCAGCGGCAGATGGGTCTGGTCGAGGAAATCCGCCGGGTAGGCATCGCCGCTGTGGGGCGAGGCGAGCACCACCGGCAGCGCGTGCGCCAGCGGCCGGACGATCTCGATGGGCGGGGTGCCGAGGGGGGCCGCTGCGGAACTCATGGCTCCCGATTAGACGAATTCACCGGTGCCGTCATCAGGTCGAAACGGATGGCGCGGCGTGCTTGCCATTCCGGAACCGATACGTTACACGACGCGCCACTTGGATGGCGGTAGCCAAAAACCGCTGCCGGACGGGCGCGTAGCTCAGCGGTAGAGCACTACCTTGACATGGTAGGGGTCACAGGTTCGATCCCTGTCGCGCCCACCACTCCCCGATGCCGCCGGGGTTTCACGTGAAACAGCGTGGTCGTGGTCCGGCCCCCGTCGCATCGGCGGGAGGCTTGCCGTCGGCGATGGCCTGTCCTCTCTCCGGCATGGACATGGGCAGGCAGGAGGATCGACGGACATGACGGTTTCCGGACTCAAGAGCATTCGCACCCGCATGCTCGACATCGCCTATGTCGAGCACGGACCCGCCGACGGCCCGCCCGTGTTCCTGATGCACGGTTTCCCCTACGACATCCACGCCTACGACGCGGTGGCGCCCATCCTCGCCCGCGCCGGCCATCGCGTGATCGTGCCGTATTTGCGTGGCTACGGCCCCACCCGGTTCCTGTCGCCCGACACGCCGCGATCGGGTCAGCAGGCGGCACTGGCGCACGATCTGCTTGACGTGATGGACGCGCTCGCGATCCCCAAGGCTTTGCTCGCCGGCTACGACTGGGGCGGCCGCGCCGCCTGCATCGTCTCCGCACTCTGGCCGGAACGCTCGCGCGGCCTCGTCAGCGTCAACGCCTACAATCTCCAGGACATTGCGGGCGCCGCGCAGCCGGCGTCGCCGGAGCAGGAGCACCGGCTCTGGTACCAGTACTATTTCCATACCCCGCGCGGCCGGGCTGGCCTCGAAGCCAACCGCCGCGCGCTCTGCAAGCTGCTGTGGCGCCTGTGGTCGCCGAACTGGTCCTTCGACGACGCGACGTTCGACGCGACGGCGCCCTCTTTTGACAATCCCGACTTCGTCGACGTCGTGATCCAGTCCTACAAGCACCGCTACGCCTACGTTGGCGGCGACCCGGCGTACGAGGAAACCGAACGCAAGCTCGCGGCGTTGCCGAAAATCGCCGTGCCGACCATCGCGCTGCAAGGCGAGGGCGATGGCGTCGGTCCCGCACCAACCACGGCGGGCCACGCGCGATTCTTCGCCGGCCCCTACGAACGCCGTCTCGTGCCGGTGGTCGGCCACAACCTGCCGCAGGAAGCACCGGAAGCGTTCGCGCGCGCGGTGCTCGACCTGGCGGGGCGCTGAAGCGCCGAGGCGGTCGCGTCTACCGCGCGTCCTGCGCGATGCCGCCGCGGACCGCACCCGCGCGGACGTCGCGCCACAGGACGGCGTGATCGTCCGGCAGCGGGCGGCTGTTGGCCATCGACAGCCACAGGCGCAGCAGCATGCGGCTCTTGCCCGCGTTGAAGTCGTCCTCGAAGGGCGTGCGGCCGTGATAGGTGACGTGGCTGTTGATCAGCTGCAGGTCGCCCGGCTCCAGCGTCATCGAGAAGCTGACTTCCTCCGCGACGCTCATCAGCATGTCGATGGCTTGGCGTTGAGCCGATGTCAGTTTCGGGACGCCCGGCACCATCTCGGCGGCCTCGATGAAGGTCAGCGAATAGTGGCTGGTGAACTTGCCGTCGCGCAGGCCGAAGATCGGCAGCGCGTAGACCGTCGCGGGGTCGGTGGATTCCTCGCCCAGCCGGCTGCGCCAGAAGGGCTTGAAGAGTTCGTCGAGCAGGTCGGGCCGGCGTTCGAGAATCGCGTTGTGGATCGCGGGCGTGCTGCCGAGCTTGCTGATGCCGCCCGCCATCGCCTGGCGCACGCACAGCAGGCCGACCACGTCGGTGCGGTCGGTGTGGTAGCGCAGGCCGCCGTTGGTCAGCGTGCGGGCATAGGACGACAGGAATGTACCGCCGCTGGTGCCCTTGCCTTCGATCTGGCCGTAGGTGCGGCCGACATGGGCGCCCTCGTCGCGGATCGCGCGCATCAGCTCGCCGGTGCGGTTCTGGAACACCGGCGTGCCGACATGCGTGCCGATCCCGAAATAGAGCCGGCGCAGATCGTCCTCGTCGTGGTTGGCGACGGTCATGCCGGTGATCTTGACGATGCCGCACCCATTCTCCAGCTCGTCGGTCACGTCGGCGAGGAAGGGCGCCAGTGTCGGCAGCGGAAAGTCCGCGCGCCGGATGTCTTTCCAGTCGAGGCCGCGCCGGTTGACCGCCGCGACCGCCGCGGCGAGTTCGGCGGCACCGCCGGCCGGCAGCGTTTTCACCCAGCGGGGCGAGTTCGCGATGTCCTTGCCGAGCCAGACGCCTGGTCCGGAAAGCGGCGTGCGCAGGGGCATGTCGTATCTCCTTGCCGTCGCGATCGTCCGTGCGCTCAGTGTTTCCCGCCGGCCGAAGGCGTCGCGTCGCCGTTCCACAGCAACACCGCCTTCGAGGTCGCCAGCGCCTTGATGTCGTCGTCGCCGTAGCCGACCGACTTCAGGAGCTCTTCGGTGTGTTCGCCGAGGAAGGGCGCGCGCCGCTGGATGGTCACCGGCGCGTCCGACATCTTGAGCGGGTTGTTGGCGGCCATCACGGTGCCGATGCCGGGATACTCGTGCGACAGCACGCTGCCGCGGGCTTTGGCGTGCGGGTCGGCGATCAGGTCGCTCAGCGTCTTGACGGCGGCACTCGGAACCCCGACCGGATTGAGCCGGTCGAGCAGGGCCTCGCAGGTTTCGCTGGCGAAACGTGCCTCGAGAAGCGGTTCGAGCGCGGCCCGGTTGGCGAGACGCTCGGCGTTGGTGCGGAAGCGTGGATCCGCGCCGAGATGCTTCATGTCGAGGGCCGCGATCAGCTTGGCCCAGATGCCGTCGTTGGTGCAGGCGACGTAGATCGGCTTGGTCATGGTCGCGAAGGTGCGCAACGGGCAGATCAGCGTGTGCGACGTGCCCATGCGTTGCGGGTCCTTGCCGTCGTGGCCGTAGCTGGTCAGCCAGTGGCTCATGATCTGGACGCCGACGTCGTAGAGCGACAGGTCGATATGCTGTCCCTTGCCGGTGCGGTGGCGGGCGAGCAACGCCATCGCGATGCCGAGCGCGCCGTAGGTTCCGGTGCCCTGGTCGACCGGCGCGGCGCCGACGCGCGTGGGCGGTCCGTCGGCCTGGCCGGTCGCTTCCATCAGGCCGACTTCGGCCTGGATGCAGGGGTCGTAGCCGGCGCGCGGACTGTAGGGGCCGGTCTGGCCGTAGCCGGAAATCGACAGGTAGACGATACGCGGGTTGATGGCGCTGACGGCGGCGTAGTCGAAGCCGAACTTCGCCATCACGCCGGGCACGAAGGCTTCCATGAACACGTCGGCCCTGGCGATCAGCTTCGCCAGAACCTCGCGGCCGCCCGCGGTCTTGAGATCGACCGCCAGGCCGCGCTTGTTGCGGTTCATGCCCGGCACCCAGGCGCCGCCGAGCTGCGGCCGGAAATGGTCGCCGGTCAGCGGCTCGACCTTGATCACGTCGGCGCCCATGTCGCCGAGAATTTGTCCGGCGGTGGGACCCGCGATGACCTGCGTCAGATCGAGGACAAGCGTACCTTCGAGAGGCAACATTTGCGGATTCTTTCGAGGCGATGTTCGGGAGCGCGGCGCGCCCGGGCGAGCCGCCAACCTAGCGGTTGTCCCACGCGCGTCCACCCGGCGACGCGTGGTCGTGGTCATGTCTGATATGACGGAGCGCGTCGTGGCCTTGCTCTACGCCGCCGTTCCGAGTTCCACCGCGACCTCCACGGGCTGGCCGCCGGGAAAGCTGAGAAGCGGCGAGATCGGTCGCAGCCAGGGATGGCGCTCCAGCAGCTTCGCGACGGACTCCCGGTCCGGCAAGCCGCCGGCCATGTCGCGGGCCGCCGCGTCGATTGCCCTGGCCTCGTCGGCCGACGGCGGCGCGTCCGGCGACCACGCCCGGCCGCGGCCCCAATAGTCCCACGGCAGCAATTCATGGCCGGTCATCGCGGCGGCGTCGCGCATCACGTTGGCGGCGACGAACCACGCGCCGACGATGCCGGTATAATACCAGCCTACGTAGCGGCTGACTCCATTTAGGGATTCCCAGCGCGGCCAAATTCCGAATCAATGCCGCGGTGCG
>CAMDVZ010000259.1 GCA_945878895.1 Caenispirillum bisanense
CACCGGCCCCTACAAGTTCGTCGACTTCAAGCCTGGCGACGTGGTCAAGGGCGAGATCAACCCGAACTACCACATGGCCAACAAGCCGCATTTCGACAGCATCGAGATGAAGGGCGGCGGCGACGCGGTGTCGGCCGCCCGCGCGGTGATCCAGACTGGCGAGTTCGATTTCGCCTGGAACATGCAGGTCGAGGACGATATCCTGCTGCGCATGGAAAAGGGCGGCAAGGGCCGCGTCGTGATCACCCCGACCGGCAACATCGAGCACATCCAGGTCAACCTGACCGACCCGTGGACCGAGGTCGACGGCGAGCGCTCGAATGCCAAAACGAAGCATCCCTCGCTGTCGGAAAAGGCGGTGCGCGATGCCCTCGATCTGCTGGTCGACCGCAAATCGGTGCAGGACCACATCTATGGCCGGACCGGCATCGCCACCGCCCACTTCCTGAACAATCCGGAGCGGTTCCGCTCGAAGCGAACCTTCGAATTCAACGTCGACAAGGCCAACGCCCTGCTGGAAGGCGCCGGCTGGAAGAAGGGTGCCGATGGCATCCGCGCCAAGGACGGCAAGAAACTGAAGTTCGTCTACCAGACCTCGATCAACGCGCCGCGCCAGAAGACCCAGGCGATCGTCAAGCAGGCCTGCCAGAAGGCCGGCATCGAGCTGGAACTCAAGTCGGTCACGGCCTCGGTGTTCTTCTCCTCCGACGTCGCCAATCCTGACACCTACACCAAGTTCTACTGCGACCTGCAGATGTACACGACGACCATGACCCAGCCCGATCCGGGCCTGTTCATGAACCAGTTCACGACTGCCGAGGTGTCCGCCAAGGACAACAAGTGGCAGGGCCGCAACATCACGCGCTGGCGGAACGAGGAATACGACAAGCTGCATGCCGCCTCGGAGTCCGAGCTCGATCCGGTCAAGCGGGCTGCCATGTTCATCCGCATGAACGATCTGGTGTGCGCCGACCGGGCCGTGATCCCCGTGGTCTACCGGCCCGGCGTGGCGGCGGTGTCGAACAAGCTGCACGCGCCGCTGAGCGGCTGGGACAACAACACCTGGGCGATCCAGGACTGGTGGCGCGAAGCGTGAGCACGGACGATATGGTCGCCGACCGAGCGGGTCGGCGACCTTCGTTTCCCGTCGACCCGGTCCCATCGTGACGCAATACATCCTCGGCCGCGTCCTGCTGATGATCCCGAACCTGCTCGGGATCAGCGTCGTGCTGTTCACGGTGCTGGCGCTGGCGCCGGGCGATCCGTTCGAGGAGCTGGCGACCAACCCCAACGTGCCCGCCGAGGTGCGCGCCAACCTGCGCGCCAAGTTCGGGCTCGACGACCCGGTGTACCTTCGCTACCTGCACTGGCTGACGGCGATGCTGCGGGGCGACTGGGGCTTCTCCTTCGTCAGCCGCATCGACGTCGACGTGCTCATCCTCCAGCGCGTGCCGGTGACCCTGGCGGTGATCGGCTGCGCCCAGGTTCTTGCCCTGATGGTGGCGCTGCCGGTTGGCGTCTACGCCGCCACCCGGCCCTACTCGGTGTTCGACCAGATAGCCAACACGCTGGCTTTCGTCGGTTTCTCGCTGCCGACCTTCTTCACCGGCCTGCTGCTGATCCTGATCTTCTCGATCCAGCTCGACTGGCTGCCCTTCGTGTTCCGCTCCGATATCGCGGCGACCGGCTGGCAATGGTGGTGGCAGCAGTTCAAGCAATCGATCATGCCGATCATGGTGCTGGGCCTGTTCCAGGGCGCCTCGCTGACACGCTATGTGCGCTCCGCCGTGCTCGACATGATCCGGCTCGACCACGTCACCACGGCGCGCGCCAAGGGCTTGCGCGAGCGCGTCGTGATCGTGCGGCACGTCGTGCGCAACGCCATGATCCCGGTCGTCACGCTGGTGATGCTGCAACTGCCCATCGTGTTCGGCGGCGCCATCGTGACCGAGCAGATTTTCCGCATTCCCGGCATCGGCTCGCTGCTGATCAGCTCGATCCTCGCCAACGACACGCCGGTGATCATGTCGGTCACCTTCGTGTTCGCGTGCCTCGTCGTCCTCTTCAACCTCATCGCAGACCTGTTGTATGGCTGGCTCGACCCCCGCATCTCCTACCGCTAGCGCCGCGGTACCCGCGATCGTGGCGCCCGCGCGCCGCGACGTGTCGCCGACCGCCGAAGCGTGGCGACGTTTCCGTCGCCACCGGCTTGCCGTCGTCAGCTCCGTCGTGCTGCTGACGATGGTCGCGATGGTTCTGGTCGGACCGTGGGTCTGGCCGGTGCCGATCAACGAGATCGACTTCGCCGCCAAACTCCAGGGACCGTCCTGGGCGCATCCGTTCGGCACCGACGATCTCGGCCAGGACATCCTCGCCCGCCTGCTCTATGGCGGCCGCATCTCGCTGGCGGTCGGCCTCGCCGCCATGGTGGTGGCGATCACCGTCGGCGTCGTGATCGGCGCCACCGCCGGCATCGGACCCGGCTGGGTGGACGGCGCGCTGATGTGGCTGACCGACCTTTTCCTGACCCTGCCGCAGCTGCCGCTGCTGATCCTGCTGATGTACCTGTTCCGCGACCCGCTGAAGGCCATCGCGGGTCCCGAGGTCGGCGTCTTCGTGCTTGTCGTGGCGGTGATCGGCGGCTTCCGCTGGATGCCGGTGGCGCGCCTGGTGCGGGCGCAGTTCTTCTCCCTGCGCGAAAAGGAATTCGTCGAGGCGGCCCGGGCGCTCGGCGCCTCGACGTCGCGCCAGGTCACCCGCCACATCCTGCCCAACGCGCTGGGGCCAGTGATCGTGGCCGGCAGCATCGACGTCGCCGCCGCCATCATCGCCGAATCGACGCTGTCTTTCCTCGGGCTCGGCTTCCCGTCCGACATCCCGACCTGGGGCAGCGTGCTGCGCGACGCCAAGGACACGATGGATTTCGCGCCGCACTGGGCGATCTTTCCGGGGGCGGCGATCTTTCTCGCCGTGCTGACCATCAATTTCATCGGCGATGGTCTGCGCGACGCGCTCGATCCGCGCCGGGTGCTGTGACGCGATGACCGTTCGAACCGGCGGCAGGCTGCTCGAGATCAAGGGACTGAAGACCCATTTCTCGACCGACGATGGCTGGGTCCAGGCGGTCGATGGCGTCGACATCGCCATCGATCGCGGCGAGACGGTCGGCATCGTGGGCGAATCCGGCTGCGGCAAGACCGTCACGGCGATGACGACGCTGAAGCTGATCGCCATGCCGCCGGGCCGCATCGTGGCCGGCCAGATCCTGTGGCAGGGCCGCGATCTGGTGCCGCTGTCGTCCGACGAGATGCGCAAGATCCGCAGCAAGGAGATCGCCATCGTCTTCCAGGAGCCGATGACCTCGCTCAATCCCGTCTACACGATCGGCGACCAGATCGGCGAGGTGATCCGCCTGCACCGGGGACTGAACAAGCGCGACACGCTCGACCGCACCATCGAGATGCTGAAGCTGGTGCGCATCTCCAGTCCCGAGCGGCGCGTCCACGACTATCCGCACCAGTTCTCCGGCGGCATGCGCCAGCGCGTGATGATCGCGATGGCGTTGTCGTGCGATCCGCAACTGCTGATCGCCGACGAGCCCACCACCGCGCTCGACGTCACCATCCAGGCCCAGATCCTCGATCTGCTGGCCGAGATGAAAGAGCGTTTTGGCATGGCGATCATGCTGATCACCCACGCCATGGGCGTGGTCGCCGAGACCGCCCAGCGGGTCGTGGTGATGTATGCCGGCAAGGTGGTCGAGGAAGCGCCGGTCGAGCAGCTGTTCGGCGATCCGCGGCACCCCTACACGCAGGGCCTGATCCGCTCGATCCCGCGGGTCGATTCCTCGGTGCATGGCAAGAAGCGGCTGGAGGCGATCGCCGGCACCGTGCCGCGCCTGATCGACCCGCCCGTCGCCTGCCGCTTCGCCGCCCGCTGCAAGCACGCGATGCCGGCGTGCTCCACGATCGAACCGAAGCTGCGCGAGGTGTCGCCCGGCCACAAGGTCGCCTGCCTGCTCTACGAATCCGCCGGGGGGGCGGCGTCGCGATGACCGAGCCGCTGCTGCGCGTCGAGAACCTCGTCAAGCAATTCCCCATCCGGGGCGGCCTGCTGTCGCGCGTCGTCGACAAGGTACACGCCGTCGATGGCGTGTCCTTCGAGGTCGGGGCCGGCGAGACGCTGGGCATCGTCGGCGAATCGGGCTGCGGCAAGTCGACCACGGGCCGCTGCATCCTGCGCCTGATCGAACCGACCTCGGGCGAAGTCTGGTTCGAGGGCAGGAACGTCACGGCGATGGACAAGACGGCGCTGCGCGCGCTCAGCCGCGACATGCAGATCATCTTCCAGGATCCCTACGCCTCGCTCAATCCACGCCTGACGGTGGGGGCCATCATCGCCGAGGCGCTGATCATCCACAAACTCGCGAAAACCAGCCGCGAGATGGAAGATCGGGTGGTGCAGTTGCTCGAAACGGTCGGCTTGCAGCCCGACCACATGCGCCGCTTTCCGCACGAATTCTCGGGTGGCCAGCGCCAGCGCATCGGCATCGGCCGCGCGCTCGCCGTCGAGCCCAAACTGATCGTCTGCGACGAGCCGGTGTCGGCGCTCGACGTCTCGATCCAGGCCCAGGTCATCAACCTGCTCGAGGACCTGCAAGCCAAATTCAACCTGACCTACCTGTTCATCGCCCACGATCTCTCGGTCGTCGAGCACATCAGCACCCGCGTGGCGGTGATGTATCTCGGCAGGGTGGTCGAGATCGCGCCTTCGCACGCGCTCTACACCAACCCGTTGCATCCCTATACCGAGGCGTTGCTGTCGGCGGTGCCGATCCCCGATCCGACCGTGAAGCGCAAACGCATCCGGCTGGAAGGCGACGTGCCCAATCCGATCCGCCCGCCGCCGGGCTGCCATTTCCATACGCGTTGCCCGATCGCCCAGGCCCGCTGTTCGATCGAGGCACCGACGCTGAAAGACGCCGGCGGCGGCCACCAGGTCGCCTGCCACTTCCGCGGCTGACGATCGGCTGGCCCCGGGTTCCCGGATCGTTATTCGACCCGTTCGCCGTGCAGGTGGAGATCGAGGCCCTCGATCTCCTGCTCGGTGGTGACGCGCAGGCCGATCACGACGTCGACGACCTTCAGGATGATCCAGGTGAAGCCGCCCGACCACAGCAGGGTGACGACGATGGCCTTGAGCTGGGTCAGCACCTGGCCGCCATTGCCGTCGATCAGGCCACGCACTTCGGGGCCGGCGATGGCGCTGGTGGCGAACACGCCGGCCGCGAGCGTGCCCACGATGCCGCCGACGCCATGCACGCCGAACACGTCGAGCGAGTCGTCGTAGCCCAGCTTCTTCTTCAGTGCGGTGGACGCGTAGAAGCAGAGAACGCCCGCCACCACGCCGATGATCAGGGCGGCGGTGACGTCGACGTAGCCGGCCGCCGGCGTGATGGTGCCGAGGCCCGCGACGGCGCCCGAGACGATGCCGAGCACGCTCGGCTTGCCCATCGTCAGCCACTCCGCGACCATCCATGCCAGCGCCGCGGTGGCGGCGGCGACATGGGTGACCGTCATCGCCATGCCGGCGCGGCCGTCGGCGGCGAGCGCGGAGCCGGCGTTGAAGCCCATCCAGCCGACCCACAGCAGCGACACGCCGATCACGGTCAGCACCAGATTGTGCGGCGCCAGATTGTCGTGGCCGTAGCCGCGCCGCTTGCCCAGCACGATGGCCGCCACGAGGCCCGCGATACCGGCGTTGATGTGCACGACGATGCCGCCGGCGAAATCGAGCGTGCCGCCGGTCTGCAGAAAGCCGCCGCCCCACACCCAATGGGCCACCGGGCAATAGACGATCAGCACCCACAGACCCATGAACCACAGCATGGCGCTGAACTTCATGCGGTCGGCCACCGCGCCCAGCACGATCGCCGCGGTGATCGCCGCGAACGTCATCTGGTACATCATGAACACCGACTCGGGGATGGTCTTGGCGAGTGGCGAGATGCTCTCGACCGTCAGGCCGCGCATCATGAAACGCGACAGGTCGCCGATCCAGGCGCCGCCGGGCGTGAAGGCCAGCGTGTAGCCCACCACCACCCACAACACGCTCGCCAGCGCCACCGTCGCCAGGGTCTGCGCGGTGGTCGCCAGCACGTTCTTCTTGCGCACCATGCCGGCATAGAACAGCGCCAGGCCGGGCAGCGACATCATCAGCACCAGGGCGGTGGCGACGATCATCCAGGCGGTGTCGCCGCTGTCGATCTTGGGCGTTCCGCCGGCGGCAAACGCCGGCAACGGCGCCACAACGCCGGCCAAGGCGGCGGCGAGGCCGCGCGCGCGCGTGATGGTCATGAGTCTTCCCCTGTCGTTTCTTGTCGGGTTCGGATGCGGAGCGTCGGCGCCTAGAGCGCCTCGCTGCCCGATTCGCCGGTGCGGATGCGGATCGCCTGCTCGCAGGCCATGACGAAAATCTTGCCGTCGCCGATCTTGCCGGTATGGGCGGCCTTCTTGATCGCCTCGACCACGCGCTCGACGTCGCGGTCGTCGATCGCCACCTCGACCTTGATCTTGGGAAGGAAGCTGATGACGTACTCGGCGCCGCGGTAGATCCCGGTCTGGCCCTTCTGGCGGCCGTAACCCTTCACTTCCGAAACGGTCAGCCCCGCGACGCCGATCGACGTCAGGGCATCGCGCACTTCGTCGAGCTTGAATGGCTTGATGATGGCCGTGACCAGCTTCATGAGATGTCCCCCGAATGTCGGGCGTGCCCGAACTTTGGGCGACAAGCTGAAACATGCGGCGGCCGGAATCAACCCGGAACGCCCTCGGGGTGGTCGAAATGACGAGAAAAAAGGCCCGATGCCGAAGCATCGGGCCTTCGAGTGCCGCCGGGCGTGCGATTCCCGGCGGCGGAGGGACCGGAGGGCGCGCCGGATCGACCGGCGCGCCG
>CAMDVZ010000260.1 GCA_945878895.1 Caenispirillum bisanense
GGCCACCGACGACGCCCGGGAGCCGCCAAAACGCTGTCCCGAGACATCGCCGGGACGCCCCCGACACGACCGCGCGGTCCGCCGAGGCCCGCCCGGGGCGAACTTTCTCGCCCGTTCACCTCAGTCCGACAGGCTGCTAGGGTGCGCCGCCTTTCCCCGCCCCACCGGTCCGGTTATCGCATGGCGTCCGCCGCCCCTCCGTTGCGTGCCATCGCCCTGCTCGGCCTGCTGATGCTGCTGTGGGGCACCAACTGGTCGATCTTCCGCATCGCGCTCGACGAGATCCCGCTGTGGACCTTCCGGAGCGTGACCATCGTCTGTGCCGCCACGCTGCTGTTCGCGGTGGCACTGGCGCGCGGCGAACGGATGGCCGTGCCGCGCCACCTGTGGGGACCGTTGCTGATCGCCTCGCTGATGAACCTGACGATCTGGAACGTGGCCACGGCGGTCGCCGTCATGCACATTCCGTCGGGTCACGCCGCGATGCTGGCCTACACGATGCCGCTGTGGACCGCGCTGCTGTCGAGCCTGTTCCTCGGTGTCCGCTTTTCGGCCCGCATGGGCGTGGCACTGGCATTGGGTGCGGCATCGGTGGCGCTGCTGATGGGACCGAATTTCGCGATATACGCCGGCGCGCCCATCGGCATGCTGGCTGGCCTCGGCGCCGGCCTCGCCTGGGCGATCGGCACCATCGTGGTCAAGCGGACGGACTGGAGCGACATGGGGCTGACCTTCACCGCCTGGCAGGTGGCCTTGTCGGCGCCACCGATCCTGCTCGGCGCCGTACTCTTCGACGGCGGCGGGATTCCCGATGCCTCGTGGCTGGCGTGGGGCACGACGATCTATATCGGCCTTGTCCCGATGGCGATCGGCACGGCGACTTGGTTTGCCATCGTCGGCCTGTTGCCAATGCAGGCGGCCGCGCTCTCCTCGGTCGCCGTGCCGATGGTGGCGATGGCCTCGGGCATCCTGGTCCACCGCGAACCGCTGGGCCCCGTCCAGATCGCCGCCATCGCGTGTGCCGTCGCGGCGCTGTGGCTGGCGCTGATGCCGGCGCGCGCGGCGAAGCCGGCCTAGCGCCGCGATGGCATCGCGCCCGTTCGACCGCGCCGCGGTCCTGATCCCGCTGATGGGCTTGCTGTGGGGCTCGTCGTGGCCGCTGTTCGCGATCGCGTTGCGCGAGCTCTCGGTGTGGACGTTCCGTGCCGTCGCGGTCGCAGGCGCCGGGTTCGTGCTGTTGCTGATGGCGCGCGCGCGGCGACCTGCTGACGATCCCGCGCGCGCTGTGGCCACGACTGGTGGCGGCGTCGCTCGGCACCGTCACGGTGTGGTACGTCGCGGCCACCGCCGCCGTCCTGTTCATCCCGTCCGGCCAGGCCTCGGTGCTCGGCTACACGATGCCGCTCTGGGCAGCGCTGATGAGCGTCGTTTTCCTCGGCGACCGGCCGACGCCGAGGCTAGCGATGGCGCTGGTGCTGGGTCTCTGCAGCGTCGCGCTGCTGGCCGTGCCCAGCCTTGGCACGCTCGCGAGCGCGCCGATGGGCATCGCCTGCGGCCTCGCCGCCGTCATCGGCTGGGCGACCGGCACCCTGTTCCAGAAACGCACCGACTGGCTCGGCACGCCGCCGCTCACGCTGACGGCCTGGCAGATGCTGCTCGGCTCGCTGCCGATCGTCGCCGGCGCCCTGATCTTCGCCGACCACCGCCCCTTCGTTCCGAGCTGGACGACGATCCTCGTCGTCGCACACCTCACGATCATCCCGACCGCGCTCGGCACCCTCGTCTGGTTCCGCATCGTGCGTCTGTTGCCCGCCAACACCGCCAGCGTCTCGACCATCGTGGTGCCGGTGATCGCCATGTCCGGCGGCGCCCTCGTGCACGCCGAACCGCTCGGACCCTGGCAACTCGCCGCGCTGGCCTGCTGCGTGGCGGCGCTGGCGCTGGCGTTGCTGAAGCCGAAGGCCACGACGTAGAATCAGCAGCGGCTGGCCGACCTCACCCAACCCGCAGCGGCCGGAGTCTCGGATCGAGCAGGTCGCGCAGGCCATCGCCCAGCATGTTGAGGCCGAGCACCGTGAGCGCGATGGCGAGGCCGGGCCAGATGGCGAGGCCGGGCGCGTCGTAGAGATAGGTCTGGGCGTCGTAGAGCATGCGGCCCCAGCTCGGGACCGGCGGCTGGGCGCCGAGCCCGAGGTAGGAGAGGCCGGCTTCGGCCAGGATGGCGACGGCGAACTGGATCGTCGCCTGCACCAACAGCACGCCCGCCGCGTTGGGCAGGACGTGACGCCAGGTGATCGTCAGCGGCCCCAGCCCAAGTGCCGCGGCCGCGCGCACGAAATCGCGCCCCCACAAGGTCAGCGCGGCACCACGGGTGACGCGCGCGAACACGGGGATGTTGAAGATGCCGATGGCGAGAATGGCGTTGGTCGCGCTGGCGCCGAACACCGAGGTGATCAGGATTGCCAGCAGCACCGCCGGCATCGACAATACCAGATCGCCGAAGCGCGACAGGAGTTCGTCGACCCAGCCGCGACGGGCGGCGGCCCAGGCACCGAGCGCGACGCCGATCGCCATACCGATGGAGACCGCGATCAGCCCGACCACGATCGACGTCTGTGCGCCGACCATGATGCGCGAGAGCACGTCGCGACCGCGATGGTCGGTGCCGAGCCACCACGTCGTGTCGGCGGGCTTCAGCTTCAGCGCCATGCGCAGATCGTCGTGGGGGTGTGGCGTCCACACGGTCGACAGGATCGCCGTCGCGAGCACGATGGCGACCAGCGTCGCGCCGACCAGAAAGCCGACATGCCGCCGCGCCCGGCCAAGGAAGGCCTTCACGCCGACACCTTGGGGCGCGGATCGAGCAGGGCGTAGACCACGTCGATCAGGAAATTGACCGTCAGCACGCAGCCGGTCAGCAGCAGCACGATGTTCTTGATCACGATCAGGTCGCGGTTGTTGATCGAGTCGAACACCAGCTTGCCGAGACCGGGCAGGTAGAACACTGTTTCGACGATGATGGCGCCGGCGACCAGGAAGCCCGCCAGCAAGCCGCCGACCGTGACGATCGGAATCAGCGCGTTGCGCAACGCGTGGCGCATCAGCACCGCGCGCTCGGGCACGCCCTTGGCGCGGGCGGTCCGGATGTAGTCTTCGCGCAATGTGTCGAGCACCGAGGAGCGCGTGACGCGAGCCAGGATCGCGATCTCGGCCAGACTGAGCGACAGCGCCGGCAGCACCAGCGCGTGCACCGCCTTCAGCGGGTCGGGCGACCAGCCGGGAAAGCCGCCGGCCGGAAACCATCGCAGGCTCACCGCGAAGGTCAGCGACAGCAGGATGCCGAACCAGAAATTGGGGATCGAGATGCCGAGCTGGCCGAAGCCCATCACCAGCCAGTCGGCCGGCCTGCCCCGGCGCGAGGCCGCGAAGACGCCCAGCGGCAGCGCCACGCAAGTCGCCCAGGTTAGCGCCATGGCGCCCAGCGGCAAGGTGACGACGAGGCGGTCGCCGATCAGCTTCGACACCGGCGTGCCGTAGGCGTGGCTGAGGCCGAGATCGAAGACCAGCAGGCCCGCGATCCACGACAGGTAGCGTTCCGGCGCCGGCCGGTCGAAGCCGAACTTGGCGCGCAACGCCGCCAGCGTGTCGGGCCGCGCCTCGGTGCCGAGCATGACCTGGGCCGGATCGCCGGGCAGCACCTCGAGCACCACGAACACGACCAGACTGGCCAGCAACAGCGTGACCAGCGACGTCGCCAGACGGCGGAGAAGAAACTCGAGCACCGACCGTCAGGTCCCCGACATTCGCCGCTCCCGCCGCGCGGAGAACCGCGACGTCACTTCCAGGAGACGCCGCTGAGATCGATCGACGGCGTCGGCGAGTTCTCCCACATGCCTACCAGCTGGCGGTTCCAGACGCCGATCTTGCCGAGCTGGAACAGGAAGCCGTTGACGGCGTCGTCGGCGACCATCTTTTGCGCCGCCTTGATCAGGACGGCCCGTTTGGCCGGATCGGTCTCGCGCACGACGGCCGCCCAGTGATCCTTGAACGCCTTCGAATCGTAGCCCCAGTAATAGCCGTCGCGGGCGTAGCGATCGAGATCGTTGGCCTCGGTGTGCGCCACGATGGTGAAATCGTAGTTGCGTTCCTTGAACACCTCCGCCAGCCATTGCGGCCATTGCAGCTGGGTGATCGTCAGTTTGATCCCGATCTTGCCGAGCTGGCTGACGAGGATCTCGCCCGAGCGTTGGGCATAGCCGACCGGCGGCAATTTGAGGCTGGCCTCGAAGCCGTTGGGATGGCCCGCGTCGGCCAGCAGCTTCTTCGCTTTGGCGATATCGAACGGATAGGTCTTCGTGAGATCGACATGGTCGGCGTCGTGCGGCGGAAAGTGCGAACCGATCGGCAGGGCGAAACCGCTCTCGCCCGCCACCAGATCCTCGCGGTTGAGCGCGTGCGCGATCGCCTGGCGCACGCGCAGATCCTTCATCGGTCCGCGGCCATTGTTGGTGGCAAGGATCGTCTCGCCCATCGTCGAGCCGATCACGACGGCGAAGCGGTTGTCGGCGCGCACGCGGCCAACCAGTTCCGGCGCCTGGAAGCCCGGAAACGTATCGACGTCGCCCGCCAGCAGCGCGTTGATCTGGGCCGCCGGATCGCGGATGAACTTGAACGTGACGGTGTTGAGCCTGATGGACGCGGCATGGCGGTAGGTTGGCGACTTCGCGAGCGTGACCGAGTCGCCCTCTTTCCGCTCCTTGAACACGAACGGCCCCGTGCCGATCGGCTTCGTGCCGTTGGTCGCGGCGCTCTTGCGGCCCATGATCGAGGCATCGCCGAGCGCCACGTTGTAGAGAAAGAACGAGTCCGGATTCTTCAGCGTCACCTTGACCGTGGTGGCATCGATCACCTCGACGCTCTTGATGCTGGCGTAGAGCGACTTGCCGGGCGCCGTGGCGTCGGGCGCCGACAGCCGGTCGAGCGTGAACTTCACGTCGGCGGAATCGCAGGGCTCGCCGTCGTGGTATTTCACGCCCGGAACCAGCTTGAAGACATACTCCAGCCCGTCGGGCGACACGGTCCAGCCCGTCGCCAGGCCGGGGATGATTCCGCCGCGGGGATCGATCCGCGCCAGGCTCTCGTAGATGTTCAGATAGGTGATCTCGCGCACCGCCGCCGCGGCGTTGAGATTGGGATCGAGCACCGGCGGCTCCAGCGACATGCCGATGACGACGGCGCCGTCTTTCGCCCGTGCCGGCGCCTGGGCCAGCGCGCCCTCGCCGAACAACGCCAGGACACCGGCGGCACCCGTCAGTCCGATCGCGCCGCGTCGCGTGAAAATGGTCATCGCCGCCTCCGTTGCCGGCGCGCCGTGGCGCGCCCCGTTGATGGCCGCGACCATACCAGCCGCGACGTGACCGGCCAATGACGCGCGCGACGGCGCCCCGACGGCTTTTTCCGACAACGGCGCCCGCGACGGTGACGCTTCGATTGTTCGGGCGTGAGCCGCCGGATTGGTCGTCCCGCGATCGCGCTGCTATGATTCACGACACTCGAGGAGGGAACGATTTGACCACCGACACAGCGCCCGACCCCGAAACGCCCTACTCCTGGCTACGGCTGGGCGCGTCGCTGTTGCTGGGCTCCATCGGCGGCGTCGGCATGTGGTCGGTCGTCGTGGTGTTGCCCACGGTCCAGGCCGAGTTCATGGCCGACCGCGGCGGTGCCTCGCTGTCCTACACCGCGACCATGATCGGTTTCGGCGTCGGCGGCGTCCTGGTGGGGCGGCTCACCGACCGGTTCGGCGTGCTGCTGCCGATGCTGGCGGCGTCGACCACGCTGGGCCTCGGTTACGTCGCGGCAGGCTTCGCGCCGAGCCTCTGGATGTTCGCGATCGCCCACGGCGCCCTGATCGGGCTTGGCGCCGCGGCCTGTTTCGGCCCGCTGATGGCCGACATCTCGCACTGGTTCGGCCGTCGCCGCGGCATCGCCGTCGCGCTGGTGGCATCGGGCAACTACGTCGCGGGCACGATCTGGCCCGGCATCGTCCAGCATTTCGTCGCCACCGAGGGCTGGCGCGCCACCCATGTCGGCATCGGCCTGTTCTGTCTGCTGGCGATGCCGCCGCTGGCGCTGGTCCTGCGCCGCAAGCGTCCGGTCCTGCCCGTCGCGGCGGCCGGCACGCCGCAACCCATCGGTCGCAGCGGCGACCTGCGCCTCTCGCACGGTGCCTTGCAGGCGCTGCTGATGGTCGCCGGCGTCGCCTGTTGCGTGGCGATGTCGATGCCGCAGGTCCACATCGTGGCCTATTGCGGCGATCTCGGGTACGGCGTGGCGCGCGGCGCCACCATGCTGTCGCTGATGCTGGGCTTCGGCATCGTCAGCCGGATCGGCTCCGGCTTCATCGCCGACCGCATCGGTGGCCTGTCGACCGTTCTGCTGGGTTCCGCCCTGCAGGGAATCGCGCTCGCGCTCTATCTCGTTTCCGACGGACTGACGGCGATCTACGTCGTGTCGATCCTGTTCGGTCTGGCACAGGGCGGCATCATCCCGAGCTACGCCATCGTGATCCGCGAGTACTTTCCGCCGGGCGAAGCCGGCACGCGACTGGGAACCGTCATCATGGCGACCGTGATCGGCATGGCGCTGGGTGGCTGGATGTCGGGCGCGATCTTCGACCACTCCGGTTCCTACCGCCTCGCTTTCCTGAATGGCGTGGCGTGGAACGTGCTCAACGTCGTCATCGCGGTCTGGCTGTTGATGCGCGCCCGGCGCGACGGCGCGCGGCCCTCGGCCGCCGTGCCGGCCTAGCAGCCTGTCGGACTTAAAGCATCGTGGGGGATGGTCGGGGATTCCCACGGGAATCGCGTCCGTATAGAATCGTGGGACGGCTTTGGGAAGGAGCGCCCCGCGATGAGCAACTTCCGCCCGACGGACCGCGAGACCAGCTAT
>CAMDVZ010000261.1 GCA_945878895.1 Caenispirillum bisanense
CGGACCTACGAGAAGGGCATCCGCGTCAGCGATGTCCAGATGAAGACGCTCGACCTTCGCGGCGACGCCTTCCATCCGGAATGGAACTACGCCATCGTCCCGCGCAAGAGCGATAAATCGTAGCTGTTATCCTGGCGACTGTCCTTACGTCGGCCTGCGCGACCTCACCGCCGAGGGCGACACCTGTCTCCCGGACCATCGGACCGAGGACCAGGTCCACTTCACAGCCGACGGTTACCGCCGGCTGGTGGCGCACGTGAAAAAGGCGACCGGCCTGCGTGACTAGCGCGCCCGCCGCTAGGCCGCGCGACGGTCATGGGCGCCACTGTTCGGTTTGGCGCACTGTCGGGCCAACATCACGGGTGTCATCCCGAACGCAGCGAGGGAACCCAACGCGGAGTCGATACCGCGTGAACCGCGACGAATCCGGGGTCCCTGCGTGCGGGATGACACCATGCGGTTGACTCCGATTGCGCGCCAACCGCTTCCGCCCGAATCTGGCGCCCGCTGCGTGTCATGGTCCGGCCGGTCCGCCATCCGCTGGCGTCCGTTCGCCCGACGCGTCATGCTCTCCTCAACCAACACCGGAGGCAAACCCCATGACGACGCCAGCACCCGCCAGCCCGCACCTCGCCGTCCGCCAGGACTGGCTCGACCGCCATGTCGAGGCCGCGCTGGAACCCGACCTGCCGATCGTCGATCCGCACCATCATCTGTGGGACCGGCCCGGCAATTCCTACCTGCTGCCCGATCTGCTGGCCGATACCGGCACCGGACACAATGTCCGCGCCACGGTGTTCGTGGAATGCCGCGCCATGTACCGCGCCGCCGGGCCGGCCGAACTGCGCTCGCTGGGCGAGACCGAGTTCGTCAACGGCGTCGCCGCCATGAGCGCCAGTGGCGGCTATGGCGCGATGCGCGCCTGCGACGCCATCGTCGGCAATGTCGACCTGATGTTCGGCGACCGGGCCGGCCCGGCGCTGGAGGCCCACGTCGCCGCGGCCGGCGGCCGCTTCCGCGGCATCCGCAACGTCTCGGCCTGGCACGCCGATCCGGCGGTCCGTTCGACCACCGCCAGCCCGCCGCGCGGCATGCTGCTCGACCCGACCTTTCGCCAGGGCTTCGCGCATCTGGCGAAACTGAACCTCTCCTTCGACGGCTGGCTCTATCACCCCCAGATCTCGGACTTCCTCGATCTGGCGCGCGCCTTTCCGACCACCACCATGATCCTCGACCATGTCGGTGGCCCGGTCGGCATCGGCCCCTACCTCGGCAAGCGGGCCGAACAGTTCCCGATCTGGCGCGCCGCGATCCGCGAACTCGCGACCTGCCCCAACGTGAACGTGAAACTGGGCGGCCTCGGCATGCGTCTGTCGGGCGACAACTTCGCCGAGCAGCCCGAACCACCGACCTCGCAGCAGCTGGCCGACGCCTGGCGGCCCTACATCGAGGCCTGCATCGAGGCGTTCGGTGCGCAGCGCTGCATGTTCGAAAGCAACTTCCCGGTCGACAAGGGCATGTGCGGCTACGGCCCGCTGTGGAACGCCTTCAAGCGGATCGCGGCGGGCTACTCGGCGAGCGAGAAGACGGCGCTGTTTTCGGGCACCGCGAGCCGCGTCTACCGGATGGGGTAGGAGGCGAACGACGATGTCGACGCGCTCCCGGCCCGCGCTGTCGCGCCGCGGCCTGCTGGCCGTCGCGTCGACCGGCGCGGCGCTGCTCGCCAGGCGCACCGCCATCGCCGCCGACACCGACGTCGTGGTGATCGGTGCCGGCATGGCGGGACTGTCGACGGCGCGCGCGCTGCTGGCGGCGGGCCGCTCGGTGACCGTCATCGAGGCGCGCACGCGGATCGGCGGGCGCGCCTTCACCGACACCGCCACGTTCGGCTTCCCCTACGACCACGGCGCCCAATGGCTGGAGGCGGCCGGACTCAACCCGCTGGTGCCGATCGCGCGCGACGCCGGCTTCGCGCTGACCCGCGATCGCGGCAACGTCAGCGCCTACATCGCCGGTCGCGAGGCGACGGCGGCCCAATACGAGCGCCTCGAGGCCTTGCAGGCCGATGGCGGGCGGCGCATCGCCGAGCTCGTGCGGACCCGAGGCGACCGCCCGGTCTCCGAAGCGCTGACGGACGGCGATCCGCTGTCGCGACTCGCCAACGCCCTGGTCGGCCCGCTCGAGGCCGGCGTCGAAACCCACCAGCTGTCGGCCCTCGATGTCGAGCGACAACCCGACGGCGGGTTCCTTCTGGTCGACAAGGGGCTCGGCAGCTTCGTCGCCGATTACGGCGCGCGCGTGCCGGTGCGTCTGGGCACGCGCGCGACCCGGATCGACTGGAGCGGTGCCGGCGTTGCCGTCGAAACGACGGCGGGGACCATCCGGGCGCGCGCCGCCATCGTCACCGTGTCGACCGGCGTGCTGGCGGCCGGCGGTCTGGCGTTTACGCCCGTCCTGCCGGCAAACAAGCGCGACGCCATCGCCAATCTGCCGATGGGGCTGTTCAACCGCGTCGGCATCCGCTTCGCGCGCCGCGCGCGCGACGAGAAGCCCTTCGCGACGCTGGCGGCCTGGACGCGCGCGGGCGTCGCGTTGTCGGGCATGCTGCGGCCGTGGAACCGCGAGTTCGCGGTCTGCTTCGTCGGCGGCGATCACGGCCGCGCGCTGGAGGCGGCGGGCGAGAAGGCGACGGTCGATTTCGTCGTCGCGGCGCTGGCCGAGATCTACGGCGCCGATCTGCGTGCCGCCGTCGATCGCACGCACGCAACGCGCTGGGGTGCCGATCCCTTCGCGCTGGGCTCCTACTCGGCGGCGCGCCCCGGTCACGCCCACCGGCGCGCCGAGCTGGCGGCGCCGCTCGGCGACCGGGTCTTCTTCGCCGGCGAAGCGACCGACCCGGTCTGGTCGACCCGCCTGACCGGCGGCCACACCAGCGGTCTGCGCGCCGCGCGCGAGGCGCGAGCGGTTCTCGGCGGCTGACGCGGGGCGTGTCGGGTCAGGCGCCGCCGCCGTCGGTCCGTCGGCGCGAGGCGATCAGTTCCAGCCGGCCTGGGCGGCGCACTGGTTCCTCGCGGTCACGTTGACCTTTTCCCATTGCGTCACCGAACGGGTCTCGTTCTCGCTCATCTTGCTGACCATGCAGATGCAGTAATTGAGGACGACGTCTTCCCTGGCGCCCATGCCCTTGCTGTCGGCGACGCACTGGTTGACCCACTTGATGTCGTCGGGACTGGCCGCGAGCGCGGCGCCGCCGACGGTCATGCAGGCGAGGGAGAATAAGGTGGCAAGCGTCGCTTTCATCGTTGAACTCAACGCATCGGGCGACGGTCACGGCGACGTCGACGACGCAATGTGAGCGGCGTCCGGTTCGGTGGTCAAGCGCGAATTCGGTCGCCGTCGCCAAAGAGAAGGGTGAACGAGACGTCCGACCGCGGTTGAATCCGCCCGCCCCGCGGGTGCGTTGTCCCGGTCATGACCAGCCCGGCGATTGCCGGCGATTCTCGCGGCAAGGGCGCGCAATCGCGGAATCACCCCGTCGCCACCTCGTGTCGCGCCGGTCGGGCGTCGATAGCGCGTCGACACCGGATTCATGAATTCCCATGGAGTGTTTCACGTGAAACACTTTGGCGTCCCCACCCGGCAGGTCGCTCCCGATCAACGCGATATGGTGCAAAAATACAACGCTCCGCCGTCGTTCCCCGGCCGCTCCGATCCGGGGCGCCCGGCGCTCGCCGGCCTCGGGGGTGCGCAGATGGTCGGCGGCGGAACCGAGCACCGACGAGACGCATTCATCCTGTTGCCCGGCTTTCGGTGTCGTCCCCGGTCGGCGATATAGCGAGCCAGGGCAATCGGGTGAACGTGGCGCCAGGACCTCGGGACGGCCTCGAACCGGCGAAGACCTCGCCAGACCGAAAAACTCCGGGAGCGCCATCGGCAAGGTGTCCATCGACCCGACAGTTGCTCCGGAGCCGGGACGGCGTTCACCCGATTACCTTGCGGTTTCAACGCCGCGAGGTTCCACAGCGACCGAAAAACCTCTACCTCTTCGCCATGAGCGACGACGTGTTTCTCGACCTTCCCGACCGCCGCATCCGTGGCCGCTGGATCGCGCGCGCGGGCCGCAACGATGGCCTGACGCGCCCGACCCTGGTGTTCCTGCACGAGGGGCTGGGCTGCGTGGAGATGTGGCGGGATTTCCCGGCCAGGCTGTGCGCGCTGACGGGCTGTGCCGGTTTCGCCTACGACCGCACCGGCTATGGCCGCTCCTCGAAATGGCCCGCCGATCCGGGCATCCGCTACATGCACGTCGAGGCCGAGGCGGTGTTGCCGCGCGTGCTGGCCGCCGCCGGCATCGGCGAGCACGTGCTGGTCGGCCACAGCGACGGCGGCACCATCGCGCTGATCGCCGCCGGCCACGACGCCGACGATCTGCGCGCGGTGGTGACGCTGGCCGCGCACGCGGTGTGCGAAACCGTCAGCGTCGAAGCGATCCGCCAGGCGCGCGCCGCGTTCGATGGCGGCGATCTCCGTGGCAAGCTCGCGAAGTACCACGACGACGTCGATACCACGTTCGGCCTCTGGGCCAACGCCTGGCTGTCGCCGGACTTCGCCCGCTACAGCATCGAGGACCGGCTGCCCGGCGTCGAGGTACCGGTGCAGGCGATCCAGGGCGAGGACGATGAGTACGGCACCGAGCTGCAGCTTGGCCTGATCGCGGGCAAGGTCGCGGGCTACTGCGAGACGCGCCTGATTCCCGACTGCGGCCATGCCCCGCATCTCCAGCAACCCCAACGCACACTCGCGGAAATCGCGCGCTTCGTCGGACCGCTGGCGCGGATGGATTTGTGACGTCGCTGGACGACATCGCCGGGCTGGAGAAGCTCGCCTTCAACGCCTGGCCGGCGCTGCGGGTGGCGCATGTCGGGGACTGGCTGCTGCGGTTCTCGGAGGGCTATACCAAGCGCGCCAATTCGGTGAACGCGCTGGCGCCGGCCCGCGACACGCCAGCGGGGGACATCGAGGCGCGCGTCGCCCGCGCCGAGGCGCTCTAGGTGCGCCACGGCCAGCCCTGCGTGTTCCGCGTTTCGCCGTTGATGGATCCGGCGGTCGATGCGTTGCTCGCCGGTCGCGGCTGGTCGCGCATCGACGAGACGGTCGTGATGGCGGCACCCCTGTCCGACGCGACGATGCCGGCCGGCGTCGCGGTCGCGGAAGCGCGCGACGCCGTCTGGTCCGAGGGCTACATGCGATTCAACGGCGTGCCGCCGGCGCGACAGGCGATCCACGACCGGATGCTGGCGGCGATCCTCTCGCGCGCCGGCTACGCCATCGCCAGCGACGAGGAGGGCGCTCCGGTCGCGTTCGGGCTGGGCGTCGTCGAGGCCAACCATGTCGGCCTGTTCGACATCGTGGCCGACCCGTCGCGACGGCGCGCCGGCCACGGCCTGCGCGTGGTAAACGGTATCCTCGCGTGGGGTCGCGGGCACGGCGCCACGCAGGCCTATCTCCAGGTCGTGGCCACCAACGCGCCCGCCATCGCGCTCTACGAGCGGCTCGGCTTCGTCGAGGCGTATCGCTATCACTACCGTCTGCCAGCATGAAGGAGTCCGCGATGGGAGAGCCGAGCACCGACTGGGCCGAAAAGGTGGGCGCCGACGAGGCTGGCCGCTTTGCCGGCTATGGCAAAATCATCGCCGCGATGCAGCGGAATCGTTCGGCCAAGTACGGCACCGGCCGCGCGCTGCATCGCAAAGGCACGCTCGCCGCCCGCGCCAGTTTCGAGGTCATGCCGGACTTGCCGGCATTCGCCCGGCACGGCCTGTTCGCCACGCCGGGGCGCCACGATGCCCGGGTGCGGCTGTCCAACGGCGGTCCCGATCTGAAAGCCAACGCGAAGCCCGACATCAGGGGCTTCGCGATCAAGGTGCTGGGCGTGTCCGGACCGTCCTCGCTCGGCGGCGACACCGACCACCAGGATTTTCTGACGATCAACCAGGACTCGTTTGCGTCGCCGACCAGCGTCGAGTTCATGGGCGCGGTCGAGGCGCTCGGACGTGGCGGCGAACCGGCCCTGATCTGGCACCTGTTCCGCACCTACGGGATCGGCGGCGGCTTCGCGCGGCTGAAGACGTTGATGTCGGTGTTGCAACGCCCCTTCAGCGGCTACGCGACGGAGACGTTCGACACCGTGCTGCCGATTGCCTGCGGACCGTGCGCGGCGCGCCTGCGCCTGGTGCCGGCGAGCGGCGCCCCCTCCTGCCCGAAGGGCACGGACATCGTCGATCATCTGCGTGGCCTGCTGGCCGCGGGTGACCTGCGGTGGGACGTCCGGCTGCGCTTCTTCGTCGACGAGAAGACGACACCCATCGAGGACGCCACCGTCGCGTGGCCCGCCGACGCGCCCGAGACGACCGTCGCGCGACTGACCTTGCCGCGGCAGACGTTCGACGACGCTGCGGCCCAGGACTTCGCGGCGATGATCGACAAGGCCCGCTTCGATCCGTGGGGCGGCCTCGAAGCGCACCGCCCGCTGGGAGAAATCATGCGCGCCCGCAAGGCGGCCTACCTCGCCAGCCAGCAAGGACGCGACGCGACCTGACCCGCGAGAGTCAGGGCAATCGGGTGAACGCCGCTTCGGCTCTGGAGCAGTCGTTGCGTCGAGCGAAACCTTACCGATGTCGCACTGTCCGGGAGCGCGCCACTCCAGTGGCGCTCATGGGGAACGCCCACGATTGCCGCACGGCCGCGAAGATTGCGCCACTGGAGTGGCGCGCGCCCGGATTCTACCATCCCGGCAAGGTTCCCGCCGGTTCGAAACCGCTCCGATGTCCCGGCGCGACGTTCACCCGGTTGCCCTGCCGCGAGAGTCGCTGTCGGTTGGCGTCGCTCCGCATTCGGTGCAATAGTTCTTCCCTAGGGGCCCGGGATC
>CAMDVZ010000262.1 GCA_945878895.1 Caenispirillum bisanense
AAACTGAGCCACCTCGTGTGGGATGGCTACGACGCCATCGTCGGGGCATGCGTCGACGCGTGGCGCTTCCTGGTCGGCGATCCAGACAGGATCCGGTCGATCGCCACGCGAGACTGGGCGTGTGTCAATCTTTAGGCGACTTGGTATCAGTCCGACAGGCTGCTAGGCTTCGATATTGCTTGGTTTATTTTCGTGTCTCGATTTATTTTTGTGCCCTAGTTTATTTTATAGGTATTCGATGAACATCATAGACCCTATGGTGGGTGTCCCAGCGTACGAGGCTACACCCGCTCTCATGTCCCTCACCGAAGTCGCCCCGGCCAAAATAGATGGCCGCACGCTCCGCTCCGAACGCACGCACGAGCGTATCGTCGGCGCGACCCTGGCGCTGATCCGCGAGGGCGACCCGCAGCCCCGGACCGCCGATATCGCGGAACGCGCCGGCGTGTCGGTGCGCTCGATTTTCCAGCACTTCGCCGACACCGAGGCGCTGTTCGTGGCGGTGGCCGACAAGGTCGTCCAAGAAGTCATCAACCTCACGCGGCCGATTCCCGAAGGCGCCTCGCTGCGCGAGCGGATCGACGCCCTCGTGGAACAGCACGCAGGCGCCTCCGAGACGTTGCTGCCGATCATCCGCTCGATCGCGGCCAACCAGGGCCATTCGCCCGCGCTCGCCGAACGCTCGCGGGCGGGCCGCCTGTTCGCCCGTCACCGCACGGAAATCGCGCTGCGGCCGGAACTGGACAGCCTGCCCGCACCCCTGCGCCTGGGGACTCTCGACAGCCTGTCGGCGGCGACCGACTGGGACGTGTGGGCCAATCTGCGCACGCATCACGGACTCGACATCGGTGCCGCGACCGCCGTGCTCCGTCGGCTGGTCCGCTCGGTGATCGAGGCGTCGCTGGCGGAGGCCGGCAAGGCCATCGACGCGCGCTGAACGAAAGCCGGCCCGGCGACCGTCGCTCGGGACTCCGGGCATCGCGACCGGAGTCCGCGCGCGGCCATCGGGACCGAGGCTCCGGCGCGATGTCGCCGGACTCGCGTCCGACGCCACCAACGCTCCCGATGGCGGCGGGCCGGCGGCGGTTGCTTACACCGCGCCGGATGGCGTGCTAGAGCGCCGGACCGGACATTTTCCCGCCCAGAGTCATGGCCTCCCCTCCTCGCACGCACGAAGACCTCTCCCGGCACATCGAGATCAAGGGCGGTTCGGACCGCTCTTTTGGTCTGGTTTTCGCCGGATTTTTCACCCTCGTCGCGGCCATCTCGGCGTGGCGGCACGGCTGGATGTGGCCGTGGGCGTTGCCGGCGGCCGGCGTCTTCGCCGGCCTCGCGCTGGTCGCGCCGACGCTGCTGGCACCGCTGAACCGGGGCTGGACCCGGTTCGGCGTCCTGCTGTCGCGGATCATGAACCCGATCGTGCTGGGCCTGATGTTTTTCGTCACCATCCTGCCGATCGGCCTGCTGTTGCGCGCGATGGGCAAGGATCTGCTGCGGCTGAAGCGCGATCCCGCCGCGGCCAGCTACTGGATCGACCGGACGCCGCCTGGCCCCGCCCCCGAGACGATGCGCAACCAGTTCTGACCGCGAAAGAGACCGAAGCGATGTGGTTCCTCGTCGAGATCTGGGCCTTCCTGCGCGCCCGCAAGAAGTTCTGGCTGCTGCCGATCCTGGTCATGATGGTGCTGTTCGGCGGGCTGCTGGTGCTGACCCAGGGGTCGGCGATCGCGCCCTTCATTTACACCATCTTCTGATCGCGCCGGACCGACCGCGATGCGCATCCTTGGCCTCTCGGCCCTCTATCACGACAGCGCCGCGGCGCTGCTGGTCGATGGCCGGCTGGTGGCCGCCGCCCAGGAGGAGCGCTTCACCCGCAAGAAGCACGATTCGAGCTTTCCGCGGAACGCCGTCGATTACTGCCTCGCCGAGGCGGGCCTGAAATTCGCCGACATCGATTACGTCGCCTTCTACGACAAGCCATTCCTGAAGTTCGAACGGCTGCTGGAAACCTATCTCGCCTTCGCGCCGCGCGGCTTCGCCTCGTTCCGGATGGCGATCCCGGTGTGGCTCAAGGAAAAACTGTTCCAGAAGACGTTGCTGCGCGACGAGCTGAAGCGCTGGGAACCCTCGTTCGACTGGCAGGGCAAGCTGCTGTTCGGCGAACATCACCAGAGCCACGCCGCCAGCGCCTATTTCCCCTCGCCGTTCGACGAAGCGGTGGTGCTGACCATGGACGGCGTCGGCGAATGGGCGACGACCTCGCTGGCGGTCGGCCGCGGCGCCGAACTCGAGATGCGTCGCGAGATCCACTTCCCGCACTCGATCGGCCTGCTCTATTCCGCCTTCACCTACTACACGGGCTTCCGGGTGAACTCCGGCGAGTACAAGGTGATGGGGCTGGCGCCCTACGGCGAGCCGACCTACGCGAAGACCATTCTCAACAAGCTCGTCGACCTCAAGGCCGACGGCTCTTTCCGGCTCGACCAGGATTATTTCGACTATTGCACCGGCCTGCGCATGACGAACGGCAAGTTCGACGCGCTGTTCGGTGGTCCCGCGCGGAACGCCGACGAGCCGCTGGTCCAGCGCCACATGAATCTGGCGGCCTCCGTGCAGGCGGTGACCGAGGAGATCGTGCTGCGGCTCGCGCGCTCGGCCCGCGCCGAGACCGGCATCGCCAACCTGTGTCTGGCCGGCGGCGTCGCCCTCAACTGCGTCGCCAACGGCAAGCTGCTGCGCGCCGGCATCTTCGACAATATCTGGGTCCAGCCGGCGGCCGGCGACGCCGGTGGCGCCGTCGGTGCCGCCTTCGCCGCCCATCACGGCTATTGCCGCCAGCCGCGCGTCCGCGCCGATGGCCTCGACGGCATGTCCGGCAGCTATCTCGGGCCCGCCTACGCCCAGCCGGACATCGAAAGCCGGCTCGCGACGGCCGGCGCGAAATTCGACGTGCTGCCCTACGACACGATGATCGACGCGACGGCACGAGCGCTGGCCGACGGCAAGGCGGTGGGCTGGTTCCAGGGCCGCATGGAGTTCGGTCCGCGCGCGCTGGGCGGCCGCTCGATCCTCGGCGATCCGCGCTCGCCCTCGATGCAGAAGACCCTGAATTTGCGGGTCAAGTACCGCGAATCCTTCCGCCCCTTCGCGCCCTCGGTGCTGCGCGAGGACGTCGCGGACTGGTTCGAGATCGACGTCGACAGCCCCTACATGCTGATGGTGGCACCGGTGGTCGAGGACCGCCGCCGCGCCATGAGCGCCGAAGAGCAAGCGCTGTTCGGCATCGACAAGCTCAACGTGCCGCGCTCCGACATTCCCGCCGTCACCCACGTCGATTATTCGGCCCGCATCCAGACCGTCCACCGCGAGACCAACCGCGCCTATCACGACCTGATTTCGGCGTTCAAAGCCATGACCGGCTGCCCGGTGGTGGTGAACACCAGCTTTAACGTGCGCGGCGAGCCGATCGTCTGCACGCCCGAGGACGCCTTCCGCTGCTTCATGGGCAGCGACATCGAAACGCTGGTGGTCGGCAACTGCGTGCTGCGCAAGGACGACCAGGATCCGGCGCTGAAGCGCGACTACAAGGGCGCCTTCGAACTGGACTAGAGCGCGTTCGGAAACGGTGGAAACACCGACGATCGACGACGGACCGCCAGCGCACCGCTCATGGACCACGGCGTCGAAGCGACTGGCTGGCGCACCGTGGGACGGACACCACCGATGTCATCCCGAGCAACGCGAGGGACCTCGGCGCGGTGGCGTTGACGGTCAATGCCGCAAGGAATCCGGGTTCCCTCGCGTTGCTCGGGATGACATCGCTTTCGTACTTCCGACCGTGCGCCAACCATTTCCGCTCGAAACTGGCGCTCCCGGACAGCGCGACCTCGGCGACGTTTCCCGTGACCCGAGGAACGCCTTGAAGCGCGGCCGGCATCCGGCATGGCCCGAACGCGGGCTCTTGTCGTGCCATCGGTGGTGGGCGAGTGTGGCGGCGCGCCGGGCGAATCGCGCGAACGGCGGCGGCGCGGATTTCGGGAGAACGGCTCCATGCGGGCAATGGTGTGCGAGGAACTGGGCGATCCGTCCGTTCTGAAGATCGTCGAACAGCCGGTGCCTCGTCCAGGTCCCGGCGAGGTGCTGGTGCGGATCCGCGCCGCGGGCCTGAATTTCCCCGACGTGCTGACCGTCGCGGGCGGTTACCAGCACAAGCCCGAGCTGCCCTTCGTGCCCGGCATCGAGGCGAGCGGCGAGATCGAGGCAATCGGCGACGGCGTGACGGACTGGAAAATCGGCGACCACGTCATCGCGGGCAAGCGGCCGGGCTGCTTCGCCGAGTACGCCACCTTCGCGGTTTCCCAGATCGGCATGCGGCTGCCCGTGGGCTGGAGCTTCGCCGAGGGCGCCGCCTTCCAGGTCGCGGCGCGCACGGCGTATCACGCCCTCGTCCATCGCGGGCAGCTGAAGAAGGGCGAAACCTTGCTGGTGCATGGCGCCACCGGCGGGGTCGGCCTCGCCGCCGTGCAGCTCGGCGTCCATCTGGGTGCGCGCGTGATCGCCACCGGCGGCAGCGACGAGAAGCTCGCCATCGTGCGCGACCAGGGTGCGGAGGCGACCATCAACTACACGACGACCGACTTCGTGCCGGTCGTGAAGGAACTCACCGGCGGCCGCGGCGTCGACGTCGTGTTCGATCCGGTCGGCGGCGACATCCTGGAGAAGTCGGTGCGCGCCGCGGCCTTCGGCGGCCGTCTGCTGGTGATCGGCTTCACCTCGGGGTCGCCGACCGCCCTGCGCAGCAACCACATCCTGATCAAGTGCCTGTCGGTGATCGGCGTGCGGGCGGGCGAGGCGGGCAAGTACGACAAGTCGATCCCCGAGGACTATGCCCGCCAGTTCCCGCGGCTGGCGGCGCTGGGCGTCATGCGACCGCACGTCTCGCACCGCCTGCCGCTCGAACGCGCCGCCGACGCCATGCGCCTGCTGCTCGACCGCAAGGTCGTCGGCAAGGCCGTGCTGGAGATGTGACCGACATGAGGACCACACGCCCGGAATGGGCCGCGATCCGTTCGCAAATGACCCTGCCGGTGTTCTGCGCGCCGATGTTCCTGGTGTCGGGCGTCGAGCTCGTCGTCGAGGCCTGCCGGGCGGGAATCTCGGGCTCGTTTCCGGCCGCCAATTGCCGCGAACTCGCCACCTACGACGCCTGGATGGCCGAGGTGACCGGCCGCGTGGCGGCGCTGAAGGCGGCCGATCCGGCGGCGAAAATCGCGCCCTTCGCCGCCAACCTCGTGACCCACCGCACCAACCCGCGCTTCGAGCAGGATCTGGAAACGATCCTGAAATACCAGCCGCCGATCGTGATCACCGCGTTGGGCAGCCCGCAGCGCGTGGTCGAACCCGTGCATGCCTATGGCGGCCTGGTGATCGCCGACGTCAACTCGGTGACCCTGGCGCGCAAGGCGGCCGATTGCGGCGTCGACGGCATCGCGCTGGTGGCGTCGGGCTCGGGCGGCCACACCGGCCATTTCTCGCCCTTCGCCCTGGTGCCGGCGATCCGCCGCTGGTGGGACGGTGCCATCGTGCTGGGCGGCGCCATCGGCGATGCCACGGGCGTGCGGGCGGCCGAAGTGCTGGGGGCCGACTTCGCCTATGTCGGCACCCGCTTCATCCCGACGCCCGAAAGTCTGGCGCCGGCCGAGCACAAGGCGATGATCGTCGCCAGCACGATGGACGACCTGATCGTGTCCAATTTCTTCTCCGGCGCCCACGCCAGCTGGCTGAAGCCCAGCATCGTGGCGGCGGGCTACGATCTGGCGACGCTCAAGCCGCGCCAGGGCTATCAGTTCAAGGGCCAGCTCGGCGACGAACCCAAGCCATGGAAGGGCCTGTTCTCGGCCGGCCAGGGCATCGACATGATCGACCGCGAGCAGCCGGTGGCGGAGATCGTCGCCGAACTGCGTCGCGACTACGCGGCGCTGCGGGCGGCGTAGGGTACAACGACGCCGCGCGGGCGAAGGCTCAGGCGGCGTGTCCCGCGGCGTCGAACAGATGGCGCAAGTGGGCGATGTCGGGCGTCAGGCCGGTGAACAGGCGGAACGCCTCGGCGGCCTGGTGGACGTTCATGCCACTGCCGTCGATGGTGCGGCAACCGAGCGACCGGGCGGCCCGCAGCAGTTCGGTTTCGAGCGGAAAATAGATGATCTCGCTGACCCACTGGCGCGGCGTCAGCCAGTCGACCGGAAACGCCGTGCCGGGATATTTCGACATGCCCACCGGGGTGGCGTTGACGATGCCGGTGGCACGCGCGACCGCGGCGCGCGCGTCGGCCGCCACCACGATTCGGGCCGGATCGAACGTGGCGCCGAGCTGGCGCACCAGCGCCTGGGTGCGCGCGGCGTCGGCCTCCACGAGGCTCAACCGCCCCGCCCCCATCGTCAGCAACGCGTAGGCGACCGCCGATCCGGCACCACCGGCGCCGAACTGCACCACCTCGGAAAGGTCCGCGCCCGTCATCTCGGCCCCGAACGCCGCGGCGTAGCCGAACCAGTCGGTGTTGTGGCCGATCCGCTTGCCGTCCTTCAGCACCACGGTGTTGACGGCGCCCAGCGCGCGGGCGTGCGGCGACAATTCGTGCAGATGGGGGATGACCGTCTGCTTGCACGGAAAGGTGATGTTGAGGCCGTCGAAACCGAACCGCTCGGCCGCCCTCAGCAGCTCGGGCAGCGCGCCGGCGTCGAGGCCGAGCGGATCGAGATCGACCAGCCTGTACACGCACGTGGCGCCCAGACGCGCCGCGGCGCCCTGGTGCAGCGCCGGCGCCCGCGACTGACCGATATGGGCGCCGATCAGCCCGAGCAGGACGGGTCGCGCCGGCATCGCGGCGGGTGCTTGCGGCGCGTCACCGGCCGG
>CAMDVZ010000263.1 GCA_945878895.1 Caenispirillum bisanense
AGATCGCGTTCCTCGACGCTCAGCCGCACGACATACTTCTTTATCGAGATATCACTCCCGGACATGATCGCCTCCCTCGCTGGTGTCGCGAGCAGAGAGACTCACAAAATCCACGCCCTTTCAAATTAATTGAAGCGAGCGACTAGTGACCGATGGCGGCCGGGTCGACGACGTAGCGTGCCGAACAGTTGGGGCAGGTGATTTGCATGGGGGAGGAATACCAGATTTAGTTTGCAAAATCTTAGTGGACCACTGCATCTAAGACAAGCGAACGAATGGGAAATTCCGTGAACAGACTGGTATTTCTCGGCCGCGACGGTGTCCTGAACGTCGACCGGTCCGACTCGGTGAAGAGTCCCGACGAGCTGGTCTTGTTGCCGGGGGCAGCCGCCGCGGTGGCGCGGCTCAACGCAGCGCGGTGGACGGTGGTCGTGGCGACCAACCAGGGGCTGGTGGGGCGCGGGGTGATTTCGGTCGAGCGGTTGGATCTGATCCACGTTCGGCTGCGCGAGCTGCTGGCGCGCGAGGGCGGGCGGCTGGACGAGATCGTTGTTTGCACAGACCATCCCGAGCGGCCATCGGAGCGGCGCATGCCGAAGCCGGGGATGCTGGTGGAGATGTTGCGGAAGTTTCGCGTCGAGGCGGCCGACGCCGCGATGATCGGCGACCGGCTGGACGATCTCGGGGCGGCCCGGGCGGCGGGGTGTCGGCGGATGCTGGTGCGGACCGGCAAGGGCGCCGCGACCCAGGCGGCGGGCATCGGGCACGCGTTGTTGCCGGTGTCGATTCATGCCGATGCCGCAGCGGCTGTCGAGGTTTTGCTGGGGGGAGGAAGGGCATGATGGGAGGCGGTTTTTCGTGCGAGTGATCGTGGGCTCACTTTTGTTCAACGCCGGCATGTATTCGGTGTCGGCGGCGATGGCGATCATCGGGATTCCGCTGCTGCTGGCGCCGCCCCGGATCGTGCTGGTCTACGCCCGCATCTGGTGCCGTTTTCTTATGTGGTGGCTGTGGCTTACCTGTGGAACCCGATACGCTGGTGCAGGAATGGCGGCGATCCCATCTGGCCCCGTCATCATCGCCGCCAAGCACCAGTCGGCGTGGGAAACTTTCGCCTTCAACCTGCTGTTTCCGGGCTGCGCCTTCGTCATCAAGCGCGAGCTGCTGGCGATCCCCATCGTGGGCTGGCTGATGGCGCGCGCCGGCAACGTGCCGATCGACCGCAAGGCCGGCGCCAGCGCGCTCCGCTCGGTGCTGCGCGACGCCCGCAAGGTGCTCGACGCCGGTCGCCCGGTGGTGATCTTCCCCGAGGGCACGCGCGCGTCGATCGGCAGCGCCATCGCCTACCAGCATGGAATCGCTGCCCTTTATAGCCAGCTCAAGGTGCCCGTGGTGCCGGTGGCGCTGAACTCCGGCGTCTTCTGGCCGCGCAAGGCGTTCTGGAAAAAGCCCGGCCTGATCGAGGTCGAGGCGATGCCCGCCATTCCACCCGGCCTCGGCCGCCAGGAATTCATGGACAGGCTACGCGCCGCCATCGAGCCCGCCACCGAACGACTGGTCCGCCGCGCCGAGCATCCGCCGAAAGGGTAGGGCGCGGACCGCGCGGGGATTGCCGGCGTCGGCTTGGGCCGGGTGCGGAAAAGGGCGGCTTCCGGCGCGGCGCGCTGTCCGGCGCGCGGGAGTTTCAATTCCTTCATCTCCTGATTTACCAAGTGTATTTAACGTATTGACGTGAGTTCATGGCACTCCTTTGGCACCCGCCCCCTTCTGTCATTCCGAGTGCAGCGAGGGACCTTTGCGCGGCGCTGGACGCCGGGAAGTCGTTGAAAGCGAAGAGGAAAGGTCCCTCGCTGCGCTCGGGATGACAGATGAGGGGAGTTTTACAGAGCATATTTCTTGACAAACTAATCCGACTCATTTAGCTTCCTTTAATCAGCTTGGTGTTGCGCGCCCGTGGTGAACGCCACGTCCCCCATTCCATGGGCCCCGCCGCGAGGGCGACCCCTCCAGTCTGGTCGCCGACCCGATGCTGGCGGCCAAAATCCTCGGCTGGACCCCCAAACACGACCTCGACGCCCAGCTCGCCCACGCGCCGCGCTGGCGGAGATCGATGCGGCGGTGAGCCGGGCGCAGGCGACATCGTGCCTCAAGGCGTGGACTAACCGGCATGACGGTTAGTTGGTAGCGCCGCCCCGGCTTTCCTCCTCCGCGAACGCCGGGACAGGGGAGGGCCTTGCCGCCGGCAGTCGCCAACGACGGTCCCGTCCCGCCCATGTTTGCGTCGGCAATGCCGGAAGATCGTGCTACCGCCCGGCACGGCGTTGTCGCGATCGTGGGGATCGATGGCGACGATGTCGGCATGGGTCATGGCGTCTGGCTGCCTTCGGTGCCGGATCCGGCACCGGGGACAATCATGGCCAACACGTTCGGATTCGACGCCTTTGCCGACAGCATCGTCGGCGGCGACCAGGCCGACACGATCTACGGCGGCGCGACCACCAACGCCACGAGCACCGGCCGCGACACGCTCTATGGCGGCGTCGAAACCACCGCCTTCGTCGATACGCTTTACGGCCTCGACGGCGACGACCGGTTGTTCAGCGGCGCCACCCTGTCGGGCTCGGGCGATCTGCTGTTCGGCGGGGACGGCAGCGACACCCTCAACGGCGGCGCGGGCAACGAGACGTGCTCGACGGCGGCGCCGGCAACGACATCGCCAGCTACGCCGCCGTCGGCACGGGGTTCGCCGCGACCGTGAATTCGGCCGGCACCCTGACGCTCTCGATCGCCGGCACCGACACGCTGATCGGCATCGAAGGCCTGATCGGCGGCAGCGGCAGAGACACGCTGACCGGCGACGGCGTCGACAACCGGCTCGACGGTGGCATTGGCAACGACACGCTGGCCGGTAGCGGCGGCGACGACACGCTCGACGGCGGCGCCAACGACGACACGCTCGACGGCGGCACCGGCAACGACGTCGCGACCTACGGGTCGGTTGCCACCGCCATCGCCGCGACGCTGAATTCGGCCGGCACCCTGACGCTGTCGGTCGCCGGCAACGACAGGCTGATCGGCATCGAAGGCCTGATCGGCGGCACCGGCGACGACACGCTGACCGGCGACGGCGTCGACAACCGGCTCGATGGTGGCGCCGGCAGCGACACGCTGACCGGCGGCGCCGGCAACGACACGCTCGCCGGCGGCTTCGAGCTCACCGGCGTGCGCGACACGCTGCTGGGCGGGCTCGGCGACGACACCCTGACCGCCTCGACCAGCACTGTGTTGGGGGTCGGCGATCTGCTCGATGGCGGCGGCGACAACGACACCCTGACCGGCGGCGCCCGCAACGACACGCTCGACGGCGGCACCGGCAACGACGTCGCGAACTACGGGTCGACCGCCACCGCCATCGCCGCGACGCTGGATTCCGCCGGCACCCTGACGCTGACCCTCGTCGTCGGCGGCACCGACGTCCTGATCGGCATCGAAGGCCTGATCGGCGGCAGCGGCAACGACACGCTGACCGGCGATTCCGGCGCCAACGGCCTCGACGGTGGCGGCGGTCGCGATACGCTGAGCGGCGCCGATGGCGACGACTGGCTTGCCGGCGGCGGCGAGACCATCGGCCTGCTCGACACGCTGCTGGGCGGGCTGGGCGACGATACGCTGACCGCCTCAACCGGCAGCGTCTCGGGCGTCGGCGACCAGCTCTATGGCGGCGTCAGCAACGACCTTCTGGCCGGCGGCGGCCGCGACGACGTCCTCGATGGCGGCAGCGGCAACGACGTGGCCGATTTCGGTGCGGCGACCGGCGGCTTCGCAGCGACACTCAACTCGGCCGGCACGCTGACGCTGACCGTGGCGGGCACCGACGTGCTGATCGGCATCGAGGGCCTGATCGGCGGCACCGGCGACGACACGCTGACCGGCGACGGCGTCGACAACGCGCTCGGCGGCGGCGGCGGCGGCAACGACACGCTCGCCGGAGGTGACGGCAACGACACCCTGACCGGCGGCGCCGGCAACGACTCCCTCGACGGCGGCGACGGCAACGACACCGCTTCCTGGGACGGCGAGATCGCGGTCCTCTACGCCGACCTGCGCACCGGCGGTGGCCATGTCGGGGGGGCGCTGACGGACCTGATGACCGCGATCGAGCACCTGACCGGCGGCTCGGGCGACGACATGCTGGTCGGCGACACCGGCGCCAAACACGCTCCGGGGCGGCGGCGGTTCGGACCTGTTGTTCGGCCTGGACGGCGACGACGTGCTAGTTGGCGGCGGCGTCGCGACAGGCACGTACAACCAGCTGTTCGGCGGCACGGGCAACGATACCGCCGACTATAGCGCCGAGACCGGTTCGGTGACCGCCAGCCTGGCGGGTTTCTGAGCTTACGTCGGGGGCGTGTCGGCGACGGACCTGCGCGACACCTACAACTCGATCGAGAATCTGACCGGCGGTTCGGCGCTCGACGTGCTGGTCGGCGACGAACTGAGCAACATCCTGAGAGGCAACGCCGGCGCCGATCAGCTCTATGGCGGCTCGGGCGTCGACACCTTCGTGTACGCCGCCTACGGCGATTCGAACGTCGTGACCGGCTACGACACGGTGGCCGACTTCGTGGCGGGGACGGACAAGATCGACCTCAGGGCGCTCGGCACCAACTCAAGCCGGGTCATCATCACGTCGGACGGCATCGCCACCAAGCTGCTGGTCGAACTGAGCCCCGGCACGTTCGACGGCGTTTTCGACGGCAACACCGACCTGGCGGTGGCCTTCATCGGCGGCAACGCGTTGACGGTGGCGGACATCCTGTTCTGAGGCAGGAAGGACTGGCCCGGCGACGTGCGTGGCCGTGCCCCCTGGCCCGGCTCAGAACAATATATCGGCCATCGTGATCGACGCGGCGACCCCCGTGACCACCAGCGCGATGTCGTCGCCGGCGATGCCGTCGGTATTGGCGTAGACGGCCGAGGTGAAACCGCCGGCCGCCAGGATGGTGACGTTGGCGGCCGAGATGGCGAAGGCGGTGAAGTCGATCTTGTCGGAGCCGGTGTCGAAGGCGGCGATCGAATCGTAGCCGGTGGCGATGTTGCTGTCGGCGGCGGCCAGGTACACGAAGCGGTCGGCACCGCCGCCGCCATAGAGCAGATCGGCACCGCCGCCGCCGGTCAGCACGTTGGCGAGACCATCGCCGACCAGCGAATCGGCGCCGCCGCCGCCGATCAGGTTCTCGATCGAATTGTAGACGTCGTTGAGCACCAGCAACCCCGCGCCGTCGTCGACCCAGCCCGCCACCACGTTGAGGTCGGCATAGACCGTCGTCGTGGCGAAGGCGTAGGAGGCGGTGTCGGAGCCGAGGTCGCCCCACAGCTGGTTGTAGGTTCCGGTCCCGCCAACGCCGCCGTTCAGGTGGTCGTCGCCGTCGAACCCGAACAGCAGGTCCAGGCCGCCGCCGCCCCACAGCGTGTTGGCGTCGGTGTCGGTGCCGACGAGGATGTCGTTGCCCGCACCGCCCAGCACGTTTTCGACCGCGTTCATCAGGTCGTTGAGCACGTAGCCGGAACCGGTGTCGATGTGCCCCGCGGGCGCGCGCAGATCGACGAACACGTTGCCGGTCTCCGTGGAATAGTCCGCCGTGTCGATGTCCGCACCACCGAACAGCTGGTTGAAGCTGGCGAGCGCGTGGCCGCCGCCGATCAGCACGTCGTTGCCGGCACCGCCGAACAGCAGATCGTCGCTGTCGCCGGTTCCACCATCGAGCCGGTTAGCGCCGCCATTGCCGACCAGTACGTCGGCGCCGAGACCGCCGATCAGGTTCTCGATGCTGTCGAACGCGTCGGTGAAGGTGCCGCCGACATGGCCGCCGCCGGTACCGAGGTCGGCGTAGATCGGGTTCGCGTTGCCGGCGTACGAGGCGGTGTCGTTGCCCGTGCCGCCGAACAGCGTGTTGGTGGTGCCGACGCCCGCGGTGCCGCCGAACAGCGTGTCGTCGCCGCCGGCGCCGAAGATCGTGTCGCTGCCGCCGCCGCCCGACAAGCTGTTGGCCACGTCGTTGCCGGTCAGCGTGTCGTTGCCCGATCCGCCGGCCAGCCCCTCGATGGCTATCAGGATGTCGGTGCCCGCGATGGTCAGGGTCGTGTTGCCCGAGGCCGCCAGCGTGGCGGCGAAGCCGGTGGCGACGTCGCCGTAGTCCGCCACGTCGCCGGTGCCGGCGCCGCCGTCGAGCGTGTCGTTGCCGCTGCCGCTGCCGCCGCGCAGGAGGTCGTTGTCGTCGCCGCCGAACAGCGCGTCGTTGTTGTTGTCGCCGTAGATCTGGTCCTCGCCCAGGCCACCGTACAGCGTATCGTTGCCGTTGCCGCCGAACAGCAAATCGTTGCCGCCGTTGCCATACAACAGGTTGGACGACAGATTGCCGGTGAGTACGTCGTTGCCGGCGCCACCGGCCAGCCCCTCGATGCCGATCAGCCGGTCGGTGCCCTCGATCGTCAGGGTGAAGGTCGCGCCGCCGACGTTGGCGGAGAAACCGGTCGCGATGGAGGAGTAGTCGGCGATGTCGTGGTCGGTGATGCCGAACGTCGCGTCGCCGCCCGACAGGGTGTCGTTGCCGAGGCCGCCATTGAGCGTGTCGTTGCCGAGGCCGCCATTGAGCGTGTCGTTGCCGTCGCCGCCGTACAGCGTGTCGTGTTCGCCGCCGCCGTACAGCGCGTCGGCCTCCGTCTGGCCGAGCAGCGTGTCGTTCTCGGCGCCGCCGAACACGGTGTCGTCGCCGGCTTCGCCCAGTACCGTGTCGTTGTCGCGGCTGCCGTCGATGGTGTCGTTGCCGGTGCCGCCCGCGATGCTGTCGTTGCCGATGCCGCCGAACAGGGAGTCGTGG